>JAFASY010000021.1 GCA_019244235.1 Chroococcidiopsidaceae cyanobacterium CP_BM_ER_R8_30 | reverse complement strand
CAGAGAGCCAGAAACAGGAGTAGTGGCAGGGGTCGATGTCGTTGTGAACGTAACACCAGAGCGAGTTCAGTCAGTTGCTCTTTAGTTAAACTATTGAGTTGCATCACAGATTAAACACCTCCTCAAAAAGCAGAGAAAGGGAAGATTATGCTAAGCCGACAGCAGAAATAATCAGGTCGATGATTTTAATACCGATGAATGGAGCAATGATACCGCCCACACCATAGATATAGACATTGCGCTGCAAGAGTTGGTCAGCTGAAAGCGGTCGGAATTTCACACCCTTGAGCGCCAACGGAATCAAGGCAGGAATAATCAGAGCATTGAAAATCAAAGCCGAGAGAATAGCAGACTGCGGCGTCGCTAAACCCATAATGTTCAAGCTCGCTAGCCCAGCGGCTGTAAACATAGCCGGAATAATGGCAAAGTACTTAGAAATGTCATTGGCAATGGAAAAGGTGGTCAGCGCTCCTCTAGTAATCAGCAATTGCTTACCGATGGTGACAATATCGATCAGCTTAGTGGGGTCAGAATCCAAATCCACCATGTTCGCGGCTTCTTTGGCAGCTTGCGTGCCTGAGTTCATCGCCACGCCCACATTCGCCTGGGCTAAAGCTGGGGCATCGTTGGTCCCGTCCCCTGTCATGGCGACAATTTTGTTTTCCGCTTGTTCGGCTTGAATCACGCTAATTTTATCTTCCGGTGTCGCTTCAGCAATAAAGTCATCCACCCCAGCTTCTTGGGCAATCACTCCTGCCGTAATCCGGTTGTCTCCGGTCAGCATGATGGTGCGGATGCCCATGCGCCGCAACTGGTCAAACCGTTCCCTAATCCCAGGTTTGACCATGTCTTTGAGATAAATCACACCGTAAATGACCCCATCTTGGCACACGGCTAGAGGAGTGCCTCCCAAGCGCGAAACCCTTTCATAAGCCGTATCCAATTCTGGTGTCAGTTTGCCACCACGCGAGCGCACAAAGCCTTTGATGGCATCCACGGCTCCCTTGCGTACCTCAGCTCTATCCGGTAAGGTGGTGCCACTCATGCGGGTTTTGGCTGTGAACTCAATTCCTTCGGCTTGCGTTTCATCAAAATCAACTGTCGCACCCAGCTGCTTTGCTAGTCGGACAATTGATTTACCTTCTGGCGTTTGGTCAAATACGCTTGAGGCTAGAGCCACACGCGCTACCTCTATTAGGGAATAGCCATTGACCGGGATAAACTCTTCGGCTAAGCGATTTCCCAGTGTAATGGTACCAGTCTTGTCGAGAATCAGGGTATTCACATCTCCACAGGCTTCAACTGCCCGTCCTGAGGTGGCAATCACGTTGAACTGTGCCACTCGGTCCATCCCGGCAATCCCGATGGCACTTAAGAGACCACCAATTGTCGTGGGAATCAGGGCCACTAGGAGGGAAATGAGAGTGGCAATGCTGACTGGGTTGCCGCGATAGTTGGCTATGGGTGGAATCATCGCCACCACGACCAAAAAGATTAAGGTAAGTCCTGCTAGTAAGACCGTTAGAGCAATTTCGTTCGGTGTTTTGCTGCGCTCGGCTCCCTCAACTAAGGCGATCATCCGGTCAATAAACCCTTGGCCTGGATCGGCTGTGATGCGAATAGTCAGTTCATCTGAGAGAATCCGCGTCCCACCTGTGACGGAACTGGCGACGTCTGAGCCCGGTTCCTTCAGCACAGGTGCAGATTCCCCTGTGATCGCCGATTCGTCCACACTGGCAACCCCGGCAATGACTTCCCCGTCTGCCGGGATGACATCTCCCGCAATGACTTTGACCTGATCTCCTTTGCGCAAGGTGGTTGACGGGACTTCCTGCTCTGCCCCATTCGGCAAAAGCTTGCGTGCAATCGTATCCGATCTGGTGGCTCGCAGGGCATCCGCCTGGGCTTTACCCCGTCCTTCTGCTACTGCTTCGGCAAAATTGGCAAAGACGACGGTGAAAAACAAGATTAAGGTGATGAGGCCGTTGTACAACCGTTGGTTCTGACCTGGCACTGCACCAAACAGGTTGGGAGCAATAGTTGTCACAGCAGTGATGATGGTGCCGACCCAAACGACAAACATCACTGGGTTTTTGACCATAATTCGGGGGTCAAGTTTCACAAAGGACTCTCGCACGGCTCTGGAGTAGAGACCTTTGGTATTCACCTTTGGAGTATACTGCCGTGAGGAGCGTGGTTCTCCAGCAGATGGATGAGGCTGGCTGACAGATAGAGGGTTAGGTGATTTCATGTCCTACCTTACAAGAGTTACAGTTAGCCAAACTGGAAAAAACATCAGTACTCCCAATAACAGAATGATTGCAGCAGTCAATGGTGAGACGGCGCTGCGAGAGGGTTTCCAATACCAGTTTTCTACGCTCCTGTTACCCAGCTACGCGCAAAGCGCATGCGTTGCGCATTCTTGAAACTGGCTCCTCCGCAGGCGACCGCGTCAGCCGCTAGCGCCTTCGGCAACGTGAAGGCGTTAGGCGAAGCGGAGCGCTACCAAAGGTTACACTGCCGTTGTACGACAGTGCCTGCGTTGACTGCTGCTGTGATCGCAGTTTGTATAAATCCTTGCTACCTGAACTAAAGAATCTTCTGTCTCCACAGAATTCAGAGGTTCAATCTAGCTGCTTTTTGCTGACTGTAGCAAAGAAATTATTGCCTTTTTCTTTGGAAAAAGCTGGATCAAATTATTCACTATTTTTCTAGCAAAAACAAGGCTTGAACTCGGATTCGGGGAAAAATATATCCAAGATACATCAATAAATATAAACTTTTTTGTTAACTAAGTTGTTTTTACTATGCCTTTAAATATATCCATAATATATTTAAAGGCATAGTAAAAAAATCCTTGCTACCTGAGCAAGGAATTAGGTAAGTATTTAATAGGTAAAAAACTAATCTAGAACATTACCTTTGAAAGTTAAGCGCCACAGCTTCTCCAAAGCCTCAATTCGCCGATGCCGAATCATAATACGATACTTTTTATATAAGGTAATTCCCACGAGAATACTGGGATAGGCAAGGATGAGAAGTAATGCAGTACCACTACCAATAAAATCAGCTTGATGTATTGAATTATGTTGATTATGGTTGAGTTCCTGGTGCGTTTTCAAGTGTGAGCTAGGTGACATTTTACGCTCCACAAACATTAGATTGTTTAGATTGTTAGTCCTAAGTAAATAAGAAGTATAGAATAAAAATATATATTATCCTAAGTAATTTTCTTCGTCTATCTCACGGTTTTCTGTAAATCCTTCATTTTTTAAATTGGAAAAATACTTATGTTCTTGTTGCTGATTTCTAGCATGGAGAATGCGAATTTGGTAGGAAATGAGAATGTTGGTTTTTAGGCATACTTGTTTGAGTGCAATAATTGCGCGAGTTTGAATTCGACGTGTTTGAGCAGGTTGCGCCAATGTCCAGAAACTTATCCTCAGATTGATTAAGCATTCGCCAAAACTTACCACATCTATTTCTGGTGCTGGGTCTGCCAAAACTCCCTCTACTGTGGTTATGGTTGTATGCAAAATTTGAATTGCGTTGCACAGATATGTATTGTAGCCAACGCCTAGAGCCAAATCAGTCCGGCGATAAGACATAGCTGTGGTTGTGTGGAGTAGACTAGTAAACACAATTGCATTAGGTATGATGACTCGCTCTCCCCGATCTGTTTGGATTTGGGTAGAGAGAATGCTAATTTTTTCGATTTTTCCTTCAAAGCTATCAACAATTACTTGCTCTCCCACATCAAACGACTTGTTCATTAGCAACAATACTCCTGCCAAAATATTTTTAAAGATATTGCGAGAAATAAAGGCAAAGGCAATTGAACTCAAACCTAATAGCCTAAAAACGTCTAAGAAATGTCCACTTGGAAAAGCAATGACACTTGCCAATAAAATTCCTCCCATCCAAACTGCTACATAACTCATTTGTACTAGTAACAACTGCAGGAATTGATTCTTCGTCATCCACTTAACAGCAACAGTAGCCATTTCCCTGATTACGTTAGCTACTTTGAGAGTGAAGTATGAAATTGACAATACTACAATGCTTGTTGGTAGCGTCTCGATACTATGACTAATTAAGTGCGAGAAGCTGAATTGAGCTTGCTCAAGAAAGTCGCCGGAGCTGCCTCCGGCAAAGCCTTGAGTTTTTTGGAGAAAAACATTCATAGAGCGACGTCTAAATTAATGCTCACTTTTGATTTGTTAGGTCTCAGTACAACTTTAGTCTCTTAAAAGCTAATCTCGAAGATGGTTGATACTAGTTCTGTTGCTGACTTGAAAGTCCACCAAATTTGGACTATTATCCTTGACTTGAGCAGCTACTGTTGAAGGCACCTGAGACTTTGTATTGCCAACAAGAGTGGAGGATTGAATAGCTGAGCGATGGCGAAGAAAAGGTGCAACAGCCCAAACTAATTCTGAACGCTGATAAAGATTGCTTATGCGATACCAAGACTGCGTTTGAGGGTCAAATACAGTTGCAGAAACTACATGCGGAGCTGGCAATGATGAGTCAGGACGAGTTCGGGGCAAGTAATCAGAGCAATTGGAAGCATATTTGGTTAGGACAGTAGAAGGGTGTACCGCATATTTGAGTTGAGGGTTGTTGGCAAAGAATTGGCAGTTTCTACAGGGAGCTTGCTGGTAGTGGTTGGTGTTTACTAATCGCTTTTCATCCGCCAATCGACTCGGAGGCAACCTCCGCTTTCGCTGTCGCGGCTTCGCTCGTGTCGCCAAGCAGATAGATGCAATAGCTGACACGAGAATAGCCTTGATAAGAATCAAGCAAATAGGAATCAAGAACAATAAGCCATCGGGCATGGTTCCAAACGGCAGATTGGTCTGAACGGATGAACCCCTAACCTGTTGTACTTCATTCGGGCTTGGCTGATCAGAACTTTGCCCTGCTGTTGCATACAGGTGGAGAAACTCTAAAGCTTCCATATCATTCACCTCTAGTCAACAACAGCTCTAAAACACCTTTAGCTAGAAACTGACTATGGCTTTTGAGTACTTTGGGGCGTGGAGCTACAGGGTTAGTAGCAAGTAGATAATCCATCAGTAGGTCTCCTTGAGACGCTCCAGTAAGACCCGACGGTCCTGACAGACTCCACCACACTGGAAAGCAATTTTTTCTATGATACATCTTACCTTCCTTAGAACGGTTGATTTGATACAGGATGAGATGCGATCAAAAACAAAACAATGAACAAGCTCAAGCTGAGCAAACTTCGGCACTCGCTCCGCTCAAGCACTGGTTTTTTGCCAATACTGATGATGGCTTTGGCTTGTGCTGCGGCTGATCTTGAGGAAGCTTACCTGTGCGTAGCCACTCATTTAACTCAGGTGGCGATTGGACACGGTTAAGCTGCTCGTGGAGTTCAACTCCTTCCAAGATTTCTTGTTGTAACAGAGTCTGTACTGTCTCCTCCAATAAATCCTGATTCTCGTTGAGAATGCTTAGAGCAATCTGTTGTGCTCTCTCGACGACGTACTTGACCTCCTGGTCAATCTCAAAGGCTACCTCAGGGCAACGGGACGGCGCTGGTTACCAAAACCATCAAGGAACTCTTGTTGTAACTTTTCAAAAGTAATGGGACCAAGCTCATCACTCATGCCATAAAAAATTTGTAAGATTATTGATTCTTAAACTGGCAAGCGATTGATGTTACTTTTAGAGCCAAGTATCACCATGGTTGAGCCTTTATAAAGCTTCAGACTGTGATCAGGATTGATCATGAATTCGCCATCCTGTTTAACTGCAAGCAGATTTAAACCATAGCGAGTATAAAGTTGGAGTTGGGCAATTCTTTTGCCATGAAATTCCTCTGGAACATCCTGCTCGATGATACTGTAATCAGGACCGAGTTGAAAGTGTTCTACAATCATTGTGGCTTGTGTCAGTGAACGCGCTAAATTACAGCCAGCATCATATTCTGGATAGACAACATCATCGGCCCCCACCCGCTTCAAAAGTTTTACATGGATTTCTGAAGAGGCTCTAGCAACCACATGTGGTACACCTGCTTCCTTCAGATTAAGAGTTGTAATAATACTTTCCTGTACGTAGTTACCAATAGCTACAATTACTGTATCAAATTCAAAAATACCAGCTTCTTTAAGGGCAAAAGGATCGGTAGAGTCTAGTTGCAAAGCATGAGCAGCAACCTGCTCTGTTAAAATTTGGGATACTCGTTTTTCATCGATATCTGTAGCCAACACTTCATATCCTGAGTTGTGAAGTGTTAGGCAGATTGCCCGCCCAAAATCTCCTAATCCAATGACAGCAAACTGATGATCGTTTTTAGGACGACTACGAAAAAAATTTAAAGATAACAAGTTCACATTTTTTCCCGTTTAACAACTACCCCACTAGCAAGTTCTCTTCTGGATAACGCACTATGCTAGGATGGGGATCTCCTAATAACGCAGACATTAGGAGTAAAACTCCTACCCGTCCTATATACATTGTCGCAACTAATATTAGCTTAGCAGGTGCTGAGATACTAGCCGTAATCCCAGTTGACAGTCCAACGGTGGCAAAAGCCGACATGACCTCAAAGAGTGTGTCAAGAAAGTTTAACTTCGGATCAGTGATTGAAATTAAAGTTGTTGATATCATTACGGTTGTGAGTGAACCAACCACTACACCGATAGCTTTCAAGATTAAAGAGATCGGTACCCGACGCTGATATAGCAGAACTTCCTCTTTACCTTGTAAGCTTGCTTTCGTGCAGCTTGTGAGCACCCTAAGCGTTGTTATTTTGATTCCGCCCGCTGTGCTACCTGGAGCTGCACCAATAAACATGAGCACTGTTGCAATAAACAGTGCATCAGGACTCAGTTGCCCAATGTTGATTGTATCAAAGCCAGCAGTTCTGGTACTGACAGATAGAAACCACGCTGCCATCAATTTGTTTTCTAAGTTTAAAGAACCAAACGTTTCCGGGTTTCGCCATTCTGCAAATAGAAAAGCTAGCGTGCCTAGGATTAAAAGTATTAAGGTTGTACTAGTAACAACCTTGAAGTTGAGAGAAAATATAACTTTCCTACGCTTTAACAATAGACGTTCACGCAATCGTAAGTATGATTCCAATATCACCTCGTAACCGATTCCACCAAAGATAATCAATCCAGTAATTGTTAGATTCAGTAAAACCGATGAACGGTAGTTAATAAAACTATTTTGAAATAAACTAAAACTGGCATTAGTCCAAGCACTAACACTATGAAAAATAGCTAGCCACAGCCCATGAATGAATCCATATTCAGGAGTAAAAACTGGTAGAAGTAGAAAAATACCAGTTATTTCAAAAATCATTGTGGTTGCGATAATAGAGCGAATCAATTGTATTCCACCTTGCATCCCTTGTTTGTCTAGAGCTTGTTGAAGCGCAATTTTGTCTCGCAAACCAAACTTGCGCCCCAACAAGAGCAGGAGAAAGGTTGTAGCTGTCATGTAGCCTAGTCCCCCAATCTGGAAAAGGACGACAATTAAGAACTGACCCCAGAAAGAAAAATAGGTACCAATATTTACTACCGATAGACCAGTAACACAGACAGCCGAAGTAGCAGTGAATAGAGCAACGATTGGGTCATTCCAGGTGCTACTGTTAGTAGAGAAAGGCATCATTAACAAGATAGTTCCTGCAATGATGACAGCAAGGAATCCCAGGCAAATAGTTCGAGCAACAGTCATTTTAGCTATTAGGCTGGCTTCTTATGATCTAAAGCCAAATTCAGCTTAAGAACATTGACTCCAGGCTCCCCAAAAATACCTAAGAATCTATCATCTGTGTTTTTGGCAATGAGTTGTTCGACATCCTTAGAAGACAGCGATCGCGCCTTCGCTACATGTTCGATCTGGGCACGAGCTGCTTCGAGATTAATGTGGGGGTCGAGACCAGAACCTGAAGTGTAAACCAAATCAGCTCTTAGTTCAATCCCTGCTTTTCGCAAATCGCCAATCCCGCCCTTAATCCGTTTGATTAAATCCGGGTTACTTGGAGCAAGATTGCTAGCACCTGATATCCCTGTCTTGAGGTTACTCTGATTGTTTTGAGCTGCCGTCAGCTTAGCTTGCTGGTCTGGATTTTTGGGTTGGATTTTCAGGTCTCTTGCCATCTGTTTTTGCTCATCAGGAGTCAAGCTGCTATATTCGACCGTACTCGGACGACTCCAGAAGTATTTATCAGAGGAGAAAGATTGCCCAATTAAAGCCGAACCCACAACTTGACCCTGGGCATTTCGCAGCAGACTGCCGCTTGCCTGGTACGGAAAGATCAAACCAACCAGGAGCATAATCCCAGGGTAGATCGCGGCTGTTAGCACCCAAAGTAGCACAGTGATCCGAATAGCTCTAGAGGTACTTCGCACAATAGACATTAGCAACACTCCACTGAAAAACAAAGTAGATTTATCATCTCTTCTCTCCTTTTCTCTTTCCTCCGCGTTCTCTGCGTCTAACGCCTACGCGC
Organism: Chroococcidiopsidaceae cyanobacterium CP_BM_ER_R8_30; assembly: GCA_019244235.1. Classification (GTDB taxonomy): domain Bacteria; phylum Cyanobacteriota; class Cyanobacteriia; order Cyanobacteriales; family Chroococcidiopsidaceae; genus JAFAVL01. The sequence goes on along the minus strand of JAFASY010000021.1, from coordinate 4,711 downwards.
TCCCTTGCATGCTAACGGCTGACGCCTTCGCTACAAAGAGCGCCAACGGCAACGCGAAGGCGCTGGGGCGGTTCGTTCCTACGCCAAACCAACAGATGCAACCACTAGATCAATTAACTTGATGGCAATAAACGGCGCAATCACCCCACCCAGACCGTAGATCAGGATGTTGCGTTGCAGCAATTGATTAGCGTTTAGTGGTCTAAACTTGACACCCTGTAGTGCTAGAGGAATCAAAGCTGGGATGATTAAAGCGTTATATATCAGTGCCGATAACACCGCCGAATTCGCACTAGCTAATCCCATAATATTGAGGCTGCCAACCCCAGCAGCAGCAAACATGGCAGGGAGGATCGCGAAGTACTTAGAAATATCGTTGGCAATCGAAAAGGTAGTCAGCGCCCCACGCGTAATCAGCAACTGTTTGCCAATGGCAACAATGTCGATCAGCTTTGTCGGATCGGAGTCTAAATCTACCATATTGGCTGCTTCTTTGGCAGCTTGGGTGCCAGAGTTCATTGCCACTCCAACGTTTGCCTGGGCGAGTGCTGGAGCATCATTAGTGCCGTCCCCTGTCATCGCCACCAATTTGCCCTCTGCCTGTTCCTGCTGAATGACAGACATTTTGTCCTCTGGGGTCGCTTCAGCGATAAAATCATCCACTCCAGCTTCTTGAGCAATCACACCCGCTGTAATCCGGTTATCTCCGGTGAGCATAATGGTGCGGATGCCCATCCGCCGCATCTGGTCGAAGCGCTCGTGGATGCCGGGTTTAACAATGTCTTTCAGGTAGATGACACCGTAGACTTTTCCTTCTTGACAAACTGCTAAGGGAGTGCCTCCTAAGCGAGAAACCCGTTCGTAGGCGGTATCGAGTTCCGGCGTCAGTTTGCCACCACGCGATCGCACAAACCCCTTAATGGCGTCCACTGCCCCCTTACGTACCGCAACTCCATCCGGTAAGTTTGTTCCACTCATCCGAGTTTTGGCTGAGAACTCAATTCCTTCTGCCTGCGTGCGAGCAAAATCAACTTTAGCGCCTAAACTCTCTGCAAGCCGGACAATTGACTTACCCTCCGGTGTATCATCGAACACACTTGCTGCTAAGGCAACCTGGGCGATTTCTGCCATCGAGTGACCGTCAACCGGAATAAACTCGTCTGCCAGACGGTTTCCCAAAGTGATAGTCCCAGTCTTATCCAAAATTAGAGTGTTGACATCTCCACATGCCTCCACTGCCCGACCAGAGGTAGCAATAACATTAAACTGAGCAACACGATCCATGCCCGCAATTCCAATTGCACTCAGCAACCCACCAATTGTCGTGGGAATCAGTGCTACCAGTAGCGCAATCAAGATGGCAACACTAACAGGACTGTGGACGTAGTTAGCAAGGGTAGGGATGGTAGCTACAACAAACAGAAACACTATAGTCAATACTGCTAGTAAGACCGTTAAAGCAATTTCATTTGGTGTTTTCGTGCGTTCTGCCCCCTCCACCAGGGCAATCATCCGGTCAATGAACCCTTTACCGGGGTCAGCTGTTACCTGAACGATCAGTTCATCCGAGAGAATTCGCGTGCCGCCTGTGACGGAACTGGCTACGTCTGAACCCGGCTCCTTCAGCACAGGTGCAGATTCCCCTGTGATTGCCGATTCGTCTACACTGGCAACCCCAGCAATAACTTCTCCATCTGCTGGGATAACATCTCCAGCAACAACCTTTACCCGGTCGCCCCGACGAAGTGTTGTTGAACTCACCTCCTGTAGTGAACCATCGGGTAAGAGTTTTTGGGCAGTAGTATCTGACTTAGTTGCTCGTAGGGCATCTGCCTGGGCTTTCCCTCGTCCTTCTGCCACTGCTTCAGCAAAGTTAGCAAAGACTACAGTGAAGAATAAGATGACCGTAATCAAGCCGTTGAACAACCGCAGGTTCTTACCCTCGACTGAACCAAATAGATTTGGGTCAATTGTCATCAGGGCGGTGATAATTGTCCCCACCCAAACGACAAACATCACCGGGTTTTTGACCATGATCCGCGGGTTGAGCTTCACGAAAGCTACTTTGACCGCTCTCTGGTAAAGTCCTTTTGTATTCACCTTAGGCGTGTGTTTACGCCGCCTGAGGGGACCAGTTGGCTGAGGACGAAGGGGTTGAGATGAAATCTGATTTTGGTTCATGAATTAGAGAAGACATTCAATTGTTTTCAATCTCTACTCTTGCTCTAGATCCCTAGAGTTTATATTGTGCCTAAGTTGTTTTTGCAGGGCGACAACAGCAGCTTGAGTGCGATCGCGCACCTCTAGCTTGTGCAAGATGGCATGGACATGTACCCTGACAGTTCCATGAGCAATGCCAAGAATCTCCGCAATTTCCTGATTCGACTTTCCTGTTGCTAACTGTGCCAAAATCTCTTGCTCACGCCTTGTCAGGATTGCTAAACCATCGGCTGTTTCCGGCAAGTCAGCATGAGTTGCACGGTTCTCAAATGAGGCGCGAATCTCTGTAGTGGCAGTTTGGTCCCACCAAGAAGCTCCCGAAGCTACAGAGCGAATTGCTAAAACTAAAGCTTCGGAGGCAATTCCCTTCAAGCAGTAGCCTTGAGCCCCTACTTCAATTAACCGCGCTACTAAAGACTTTTCGGAACGAGAAGTCAGCACTAAGATTGGTAGTTCTGGGTGCTGCTGCTTGAGTTGGCGACAAGCCTCAATTCCCCCAATCCCCGGCAACCCCACATCCAACAAGACAAGATCGAACGGCTGTCGAGTGGCTAATTCCACTGCTGTCTCGCCATCAGAAGCCTCAGCCACGATTTCCAGTCCAGCCTCTTGTAACCGCATCTTAAGACCAAGACGAAAGAGTTCATCGTCTTCAACAAGTAGAATCTGTAGCATCTGTAGGTAGCATCTTACGTAGATAATGGTTGAAGCTGGATAGCTGGCAGTCGGAAGCCAAAAAGTGCGCCGCGTGGCACCCGATTCTCTGCCCAAATCGTCCCACCATGAGCTTCAACTATTTGGCGCGATAAGTACAGTCCGAGCCCCGACCCCTTTGCCTGACGTTCACTATGGCCTTGGTAAAACCGTTCAAATAAGTGAGGCATTTCTTCAGATGTAATTCCTAACCCCGTATCGAGGACTTTGACGACTTGATAATAAGAGTAGTTCTCCAGTACAATTTCCACTCGACCGCCGCGCGGCGAATGATTGATGCCATTCGTCAGTAAATTTGTGAAGACTCGCTGTAGTTGCAGGGCATCGCCGTTAACCCACATAGCTCGACGGAAATCCGACTCCCCATAGCCTAGACATATGTGAACTTGTCGCGTTAAGGCTAAATCTGTGAGTGTGGCAATTATCTCCTCTGCTACAGCAACCAAATCTACAGGTGCTAAGTCTAATTTCAAGCCCTCTATATCGTTGCGATATATATCTAGCAAAGTCTCTACCAGCTGCCGAGTAGCTTGATGACTGCCTGTCATCATGGTCAGGACTTTTTGCTGCATTGGTGTAACCTCACCAAATTTCCCTTGCTTAAAAGCTTTTAGTGTCTCAATTGCTCCTAGTAGTGGTGTCTTAAGGTCGTGAGTTAAAGTTGAGACAAAATCTTCGCGAATACTGGCTAACTGCTCTTGGGCCTGCAGCTTGGCTTTCTGTTGCGCCAGCGCCTTCTCATAGTACCGATTGCGATCGCTCAAGACTCCGGTTATAACTAGCGCCATCACCGCTATGAATCGACTAGCTAAAGCTGGTGCACCGCTCGGATAAACTCCTGGCACCCACAAATTCAGCAGTGTAAAAATCACTGCTAATAGCGTGGTGTAAAAGGTAGCTACTCGACCCAAGCGAGAGTTAGCCAACAAAATTGGTCCGGTGTAGAGATAACCGAACACATATCCCGGCGGCGTAGAAAACTCCAGTACTAAAATCGCAGCAAAGAGCCCCACGATCAGCCAGAGTATCTTTGGCTGTGACTTTTTAGAGGACAATATAGCCTTAACGTACAACAACTGTAAATCCAGATGTTTACACTAAATTAGCGATTGAGCAATCTTAATCTAAGTCAAGTAGACGGATATAATCTAGTTAAATACTTAGCTCATTTCTTGCTTAGGTGACAAGGGTTTAGTTACTTATTATATCTCTATATATACCTATGGATATAAAAATTAATACGCTAGTTGCTAAACAGATTAAGTATGTGGGTATATACCTAGATATGTCTTTTTCTCAAACCAAGTTCAGGTCTTGTTTTTGCTAGAAAATAAATAAATAATTCGATTAAGCTTTTTCCTAAGAGTAGAGACACTCATTCTTTGCTACTGTCAGAAGACAAGTAGCTAGATTAAGCCTCTGTTCTCTAGGAGGACAGGAGTTTATTTAATTCATGTGGCAAGGATTTCTCCAAATTGCGACTACTGCAATCATTCTGTTATTGGGAGTACTGATGTTTTTTCCAGTTTGGCTAACTGTAACTCTTGTAAGGTAGGACATGAAATCACCTAACCCTCTATCTGTCAGCCAGCCTCATCCATCTGCTGGAGAACCACGCTCCTCACGGCAGCATACTCCAAAGGTGAATACCAAAGGTCTCTACTCCAGAGCCGTGCGAGAGTCCTTTGTGAAACTTGACCCCCGAATTATGGTCAAAAACCCAGTGATGTTTGTCGTTTGGGTCGGCACCATCATCACTGCTGTGACAACTATTGCT
>JAFASY010000004.1 GCA_019244235.1 Chroococcidiopsidaceae cyanobacterium CP_BM_ER_R8_30 | reverse complement strand
CGTGCGCGAGTCAAACCCATTGCTCAAAGCTCTATAAACCTTAAAAATTTTACCAGATGCCCTTCCCCTTAAGTAGAGGAGTGGGGGAGTGGAGGAGTGGAGGAGGGGGGGGCAAGGGAAATATCGGTAAATAAATTTTATGATCAGCAGCCACAATTTGAGGGAGTTTTGCTCGATGTTTAAACACTAACCATTAGACTGGCAGATGTTTGGCACAGTTCTTGAGGATGGGGGAGCATGCTGCAACTATTTGGACCAGGGTTGATTTCGCTGTGGCTGAAGTTTGCTGGGGTTCAAACCGTACCAATGAATATTAGGGAAATCATGTCCTTGGCAAATAGCCCAGGGTTGGTTTTCGTCCCCGATCCAAATCCAGTTGGGATGACTACAGTACAGCAATATTTACAGGGACTGGCAGCCCAAGGGGTAGTGACAGCAAATCAAGGGTTGTGGATGCAGTCAGGACCAATACTACTGGCTAATCATCGGGGGACTGTTCCTGTGCCAGCTGCCTCGCTCACTAAAATTGCGACGGCTCTGGCGGCTTTAAAGACTTGGGGACCAAATTACCGATTCGAGACGCTAATTAGTGCTACTGGAGCGCTGAGGGATGGGGTATTGCATGGAGATTTAGTTGTTCAGGGTGGTGGCGATCCATTATTTATTTGGGAGGAAGCGATCACCCTTGGTAGAAGCCTGAATGCTTTAGGAATCAAACGCGTCACGGGTAATTTAGTGATTACGGGCAATTTTGCGATGAACTACCTGTCCAATCCCCTTTTAGCTGGTCAAATGCTAAAGCAAGGATTGGATGCTCGTTTGTGGTCACCAGTGACTACGGTTGAATTTTTACAACACTTTCCCCATAACACACCCCGACCTCAAGTCGCTATCGCTGGTACTGTCAAAGTCGAGGGAGAAAACTTATTATCTACCCAAAAACAAATCTTGTTACTACGCCATCGCTCCTTACCACTGGTGCAGATTATGAGGGAGATGAACATCTACAGCAATAACGAAATGGCGCAAATGTTAGCTGACTCTTTGGGGGGAGCGCAGGTAGTACAACAATTAGCTGCCACGGCATCTGGGGTGCCGCAGTCAGAAATTCAGATGGTAAACGGTTCGGGGTTGGGGGTAAATAATCGGCTCTCGCCTCGGGCAGTCTGCGCCATGCTGGGAGCGATTGAGCGGGAATTGCAGTCCTATCATCTGAGTTTAGCTGACCTATTTGCCATAGCAGGACGTGATCGCCGAGGGACAATCGAGACCCGTCAGATACCAAATGCTACAGTAGTTAAAACTGGTACCTTAAACGAGGTGAGTTCCCTCGCTGGGGTTATGCCGACGCGCGATCGTGGTTTAGTCTGGTTTGCCATTATCAATCACGGTTCCAATGTAGATAGCTTCCGTACACAGCAAGATCAGTTGCTACAACATCTATTGCAGAAATGGCAAGCAGCGCTTACGCTCCCTGCTGCTCTGACTCCGCATCTAACTAGTGATACTACCAATCAGCTAGGGGCAACCAGTCGCAATGAAGGTCTCTACAAAAGAAGCTGATATACTTCTAAACGCTGCTCAACTCAAATAACATCACCTTTCAAATCATAAGGATACAATAGTGTGCCTACCTTGCCCCTGCTGCAGCGATGTTCATATCACCCCTGTTAATGCCATTTGACTTGCTCCCAACAGGTGCGAGTTAGGATAGCATCGCGTAAGTCGGTTTGCGGTAGTTCGGCTTGGGTGAAATTAGCCTCTGTCAAGTCAGCGCTCCGAAAGCTCGTGCCTTTGACAGTTAAGAGCCTAACCAGATCCTGTAGCAAAGTGTATTTTTCATCCCCAATCCTAGTCCGCCAGCCCACACAAGCACCAGATAGAATCACAGTAACAGTGACCCCAACCGCCAAAGCTCTAGTGCCATCCCAGATAACTATTAGCATAGCCACCATAAAAGCCATAGTTGTGACTCCAATACCTGCTAGCGCTACCGCAACACCTACAGCAAGGGAACCAGCCGCAGCCAAAGTGACAGTTAATAAGCTACTGAAGACGAGCGGCATAGCTATCTCCAAAGCAGCAGCTATATCAAAAGCCAAAGCCATAACAAAAATAAAAGCCAGTAGTTCTTTGCCCAGACCGTAATGGAGCAAAATAATTAAGAAAATGATCAGCATCATGCTGGAGACCACTCCAGTATTGAAGTTGTTTGGGTGAGTACCGTCTAGGGAAAGTGCAACTAAATTACTACCTAATCCGGTCCACATCCCAGAAAATCCCGACAGCAGCCATGAGCTGAGAACTAAACCAATGGACCAGTGACTTGGCAGTCCGGCTTTGACCTGACTGAAGTTAGCACCCCTGAGAATGGCATGGGAAAAATCTGTGCCACGAATATCAGCAGCACTAAAGTTAGCTCCAGATAGGTCAAGACCAGCAAAAGAGCGCCCTCGCAAATCCTGAGCGGAAAAATCTGGCGACATGATCTAATAGAAATAATTTTTCACCTGATCCATTGGGAAAGAACTCCACCGCCGAATTCTCGTGACTGCCCTATACGGATAGGAATTCCTGCTAAGTAGCAGATGTAAGCTAGAGGATAGGGTGATTCTTGCTCGTTGGTGAAGATGACTGCTGCATCGAAGGCTTGATGCGACAACATTTCAATCAGAGTCAGTTCGCGTTCGCCGTTTGTGGTGAAAAGAGTTTCTTCATACACCAAAAAGCCATTTATCCAAGGCAGTTGCTCAGCTAACTGACTACTGTCTTGACTCGTCATTAGAGTAATGACTGCATACGGTAGTAACTGACGTAGCTTTTGCAGTGCTGGAGCAATTGCTGTCACTTCCTCAAGGCTGCCTAAGCGAATGGCGATCACCTTACAGACATGTTGCCATAGGTGAGGGTCAACCTGGTCTAACATGAGAAACTTCCTTTAAGAGCAGATCCTCCACTTCATTCAGCACAGCATTTATGGAAAGGTCATCTTCCCTCCTCGCCCTAATAACGCGGTGCCGTTCGGTATCTAGAGGTGCCCAACGGTTGGGATCTGACGCAGTAAAGATAACAACGCTCTTGACCTTTAGTGCTGCTGCTAAATGAGAAATCCCAGTATCGTTACAAACGAGTAGCCGAGCCTGACTGAGTAGAGCTGCGATCACACCTAGACTAGTTCGTCCGGCTAAATCGATAGGCTTTGTTTGCATCAGCTCTTGTACTGCCTGCGTTAAGTCAGCTTCCGCCGCCGTACCAGTTAGAATCACCTGAAAACCATGCCTAGCTAGAGCATCAGCTACGACAGCAAACTTTTCTGGCAACCAGCGACGATCGCTCGTACTTGCCCCAGGGTGAACGCAAACATACTCACTATCTTGCAGGTTTCGTACTACATCAATATTGTGCAGTGCCCAAAAGTCTTCTTCCCGTAAAGGAAATTCAAGTTCTGTCCCCTGAAGCGGTATTCCTAAGAACTTCATTAAATGCAGGTGACGCCATACTTCAGGTTCGTTGGCTGGGTAAGGTAGGAAGCGCTTTGGATCTGGGCAATACTGACCAGGCAAATAAAACCCAGCATTGACACGCGCACCTAGCAATACTGTGAATGAATTACTGACAATGCCGCTACCATGCATCTGCAGTGCTAAGTCAAAGTCTTCTTTCTGAAAATTAGCCAAGTAAACTGGTAGTTGTCTGATAGGCGGTGCTACTTCAGGAATCCCTGGATAGCCAGGAAATTCCAGAAAGCGATTGAGATACGGACTAAAGCGTTCTACAACACTCTGTGTCCAAGGTAGACCAATCAGCGTGATTTGCGTCTTGGGAAATGCTGCTCGTAGCGATCGCCAGGCTGGGACAGCACAGAGTAAGTCACCCAGTCCTGGCAGCGCTCGTACAATAGCAATTCGATTAATCGATAGGTCTGCAAGAGCCATCACCAAAGTGCCAAATGACTTAATGCTGCTAGGGAGCAGGATCACCAACTTCCCCAAACATCTCTAGAATCATTCTATTCGTGTCAAAGTAGACCTGCCAGTAGTGTTCATTGCTGCAATATGGTCGCACTGCCAACACAGGACCAGTCGGGCTTAATTCTAGAATCTCTACATCAGGTGTAGGGTTGGTCAGGACATTGGGAATTTGACACAGCTTTTCCTTGAGTAGCCTGATGGCACTGTTATAACTGATACTATGATCAAGATGCGCCACCAGATCTACCCGTCGATAGGGATTAGCTGAGAAGTTTTGGATATTCCCAGCAGAGATTTTATGATTACCTACTATCGTTAATACATTTTCAGGAGTGTTGATAGTAGTCGCAAATAGACCAATTTCTTGCACTGTTCCTGTTACTTCTCCAGCAGTAACAAAGTCTCCAATCTTAAACGGACGGAAAATCATTAAGAATACCCCGGCTGCAAAATTAGCTAGTAAACCGCCCCAAGCTGCTCCAATTGCAACTCCCGCTCCAGCTAATAGGGCAGCAAAGGAGGTGGTTGAAATGCCAAAGAAACCTAGGATAGCGACTATCAGAATGATAGTGAGTGTAACTGAAAGCGCAGAAGTCAGGTACTGCAGTAGGCTGGGCTCGATAACTTTGCTTTTGAGACGGCTTCTAACCAAGCGAACAGCAAAATTAATCAACCATTGCCCTACTACCCAGAAAGCAATTGCTCCTAAAAGCTTCAGTCCAAATTGTGTCGCTAGCGCAGTTGCTGTAACAATAAATGTCTTCAAGTCCATAAACTTATATAAGAATTTACTAAAAAAACGTTGGGAGAAATATACTATAGCCGAGATGTAGACAGCTATTCGTAAAGACACTTAATATTCTTGATTAAAGCCGAGCTATAGAGGGTCTAAAATCCCAAATTTGTATACTGCGAAGTCGTAGAAAATCAGTAATTTAAGTTAATTTTGTCTAAATCCCTTATGATAAACGCTAGGGCACAGATTTTTGTCAGTACCTTAAACGTTGTCTTTGGCTTCTTGGCCTTCCTCAATCTTGTTTCATGACTGCAGCTTCCTCAAATCAAATATGGATATATGACACTACCCTCCGGGATGGCACCCAACGAGAAGGGCTATCCGTGTCAATTGAAGATAAACTGCGAATTGCGCGGAGGCTAGACCAACTTGGTATTCCTTTTATTGAGGGAGGATGGCCTGGGGCGAATCCTAAGGACGTACAATTTTTCTGGCAACTACGAGAAGAACCGTTGACTCAAGCAGAAGTGGTAGCCTTCTGCTCCACCCGTCGTCCTGGTATTACAGCAGCAACAGACCCAATGCTGCAAGCAATTCTCGCTGCCGGGACTCGTTGGGTAACGATTTTTGGTAAGTCTTGGGACCTTCATGTGACTGAAGGGTTGAAGTGTTCTCTGACAGAAAACCTAGCGATGATCCAGGACACGATTGAGTTCCTGCGTTTTGCCGGACGGCATGTGATCTATGACGCAGAACACTGGTTTGATGGCTATAAGCGCAATCCAGATTATGCTATTCAAACCTTAGAGGCAGCGATCACTGCCGGGGCAGAATGGCTGGTGCTGTGCGACACTAACGGCGGCACTCTACCTCATGAAATTAGTGGTGTTGTTCGAGACATTGTTAAAACAGTCCCACCTCAAACTCAACTAGGTATTCATACTCATAATGATGCAGATACAGCAGTGGCAAATGCCTTGGCTGGCGTGATGGAAGGTGCCAGGATGGTTCAAGGCACAATCAATGGTTATGGCGAACGCTGTGGTAATGCCAACCTCTGCTCTTTGATTCCTAACCTGCAACTTAAGTTAGGCTACAATTGCCTCCAGGATAATCAGCTAGCTCAACTCACACAAGCAAGTCGCTTCATCAGTGAAGTGGTAAATCTTGCACCCGATGAACATGCTGCTTTTGTCGGGCGCTCTGCCTTTGCCCACAAAGGCGGCATTCATGTGTCAGCTGTTGAGCGTAACCCTTTAACTTACGAACACATTGAGCCAAGTCATGTTGGTAACAACCGCCGAATTGTTATCTCCGAGCAAGCTGGACTTAGCAATGTTTTGGCAAAAGCTCGTACCTTTGGCATTGAATTAGATAAACATAACCCAGCTGCTCGCCAAATCTTACAACGCCTCAAGGATCTCGAAAGTGAAGGGTATCAGTTTGAGGCAGCTGAAGCCAGTTTTGATTTATTGCTGCGTGAAGGGCTAGGAAGACGGCAACAGTTGTTCGAGATCAAGGGCTTTCAAGTTCACTGCGACTTGGCAGCAGAGGTAGAAAGCTGCAAGAGCAATGCCCTGGCTACAGTTAAGGTTGCTGTTAATGGGCAAGACATTCTGGAAGCTGCTGAAGGAAATGGTCCGGTGGCAGCGCTAGATACGGCACTGCGTAAAGCTCTCGTCAACTTTTACCCGGAGATTGCTAGCTTTGAACTGGCAGATTACAAAGTACGGATTCTAGATGGACACAGTGGAACGGCAGCTAAAACCCGTGTTTTGGTGGAATCAAGAAATGGTCATCAACGTTGGACGACTGTAGGCGTGTCCACTAATATTTTGGCAGCTTCATACCAAGCAGTGGTGGAGGGATTAGAGTACGGCTTGTTGAAAGTACGAGAACAAACTCTACCCAATGCGGATGGAGAAGAAAGCGAACCTTCCACGGGGGGAGAACTTGCTGAAGCGGCAACTTAGGAACTACCGACAGAAAATCCTAAGTCTGTGCCCTTTCCGGCGTGAACCAAAGCTAACTTCTCGTAATGACGCGCATGTTCGAGTAAGTTTGCTGCTTCTATATCTGAAACCTCGCGCAGCCGCTTAGCAGGCACTCCTACCACTAGTGATCGCGGTGGCACATCTTTATTGACTACTGCCCCAGCACCAATAATGCTGCTAGCTCCCACCCGGACTCCGTCTAGCACCACCGCGCCGATCCCAACCAAGCTGCCCCGTTCTATCTGGGCCGAATGCACTACAGCACGATGACCTACTGTTACATAGTCTGCCAGAATTGTTGGTTGACCGGGATCGCCGTGAAGAATTGCTCCATCCTGAATATTTGTGCATTCTCCAATTTCAATTCGCTCTACGTCACCGCGCAAAACTGCCCCATACCAGACGCTAGCTCCAGCAGCAAGCTTGACCCAGCCAATGACAACTGCGTTCTCCGCGACAAAGGCGGCAAGAGAAAGGTCGGGTAGAGGCCAGTAGGATGTGTTAGACACGATAGTATATTGGATAGGATAGCCAGGAATGCGGTCGAAACGCCAAACCTTCAGCTTGCTCAACGTAAGCTTAGGAGTTGTTTTCGGCAACTATATTGAGCTTGCGCTCTTGAGTCGCCAAAGCCATCTCCGAACCCTTGATTGACTTGCTCTAAAGGTCGGCACGAGACTGCAAAACCAGGATATCACTCTCAGCAAACCTGATTTTGAGGTAGCCTGTGGTTCTAAAAATCCTCAGCTGTTTCAATGCAGGAGTGTCAAAGAACAACTGGTGCTGGTGCTCAGAAAATATGGTCGTCCGCCCTTCATGATGAATCCAGGCTTGCAGTACCCAATTTTTGGCCCAGAAATTCAGTGCCCTCACTGTCGCCAAACTATTCCGGCACTGACATTGACAGATACTTATTTGTGTCCGCGTCATGGTGCCTTCGAAGCCGATCCCAAAACTGAAGAACTGCTGCACCTCCAGTCAGGACGCCACTGGCGACGCTGGAACAATCAATGGTATCGGCAACATACCCATCCAGATGGAATTCGATTTGAAATTCATGAAGCGCTAGACCGACTCTATACTCAAGGTTATCGAGCCACTCGCGTGATTATCGCCCGTCGCTATCAGGAATTGATTAGTGGTTACCTAGAGCGCAGTGCGCCGTGGCGCGGTCAGTCAGAGCCTACTCGACCGCGACTGTACGGTTTACCAGTAGAATTTAGCCCTGAGTCCCCAGAGGAACCATGCTGGGAAGTGATCAATTTTGACCTGGAAAAAGAGCCTGGTGTTCCAGTCCGGTACCCCTATTTTCGGTTGTTTGAGTAGGTATAGGTAGATGCATCACGCCTCAATCCGGACTGCGGATATTCATCGCTCGATCGCGTTTTATGAACAGCTAGGATTTCAGGTATGCGAACGCTTTACCACTGGCTACACCTTAGCTTGCTGGATGGAAGGACTAGGTGGACGAATTGAATTACTCCAAATTCCTCAACCGCACCCTGCCCCCGATGCTTTTGGGGATGAGCATTATGTTGGCTACTACCATTTGTCATTTGACATTACCGCTCAAGCAATAGATTTACCCAGCTGGTTGACCGCATTGCAGGAGCACTTTGTCAAGGTGTCTGTGGCTCAACCAGAACTCCATCCATTGAAGGTGCTCTTGGAGCCAACGCAACAACAAATTGGCGATCGCGTCTATGAGGTAGCTTTCATCGCTGATGCTGATGGTCTACCGCTAGAGTTTATTCGGGTTTTGTAGCCCTCAATCGGGTAAGAACGCTGCGTTTAAAATTTTGGTATCAGTTCCGCTGGTAAAATCTTGATAGTCAGTTCCACTGGTTTTAGCAAAATTCATGTCTGTGTTTTCCTCGCTGCGTCGCTATCGTTTTCTGCTTCTACTGTTTGGCATTTGCTTGAGTGCGGTACTGTTGTTCAATGGCAAAATGACCGCTACTCCCTCACCAGCAATTACCCCAACGCTATCTGTCACTGAGGGCGTTCGCAAAACTGTGCTGGAAAATGGTTTGACTGTCTTGACAAAGGAAGTACATACTGCCCCAGTTGTGAGCGTGCAGGTGTGGTATCGGGTGGGATCGCGTAATGAAGCTCCAGGCTTAAATGGTATTGCTCACCAGCTAGAACACTTGATGTTTAAAGGCACAACAGACCGCCCAATTCAGTTTGGTCGCCTGTTTAACGCCCTAGGTAGTGATTCTAATGCCTTCACTAGCTATGACGAAACTGCTTACTTTGATACTGTAGAACGCAACAAGCTACAGGCGGTGCTAACACTAGAAGCTGACCGGATGCACAACTCTCTTTTAGGACCAAGTCAACTCGCAAGCGAAAAGCGGGTCGTGATTTCTGAGTTACAAGGGTATGAGAATAACCCTAGCTATCGGTTAGACCGCGCAGTGATGCGGGCTGCATTCCCAAACCAACCTTATGGTCTGCCAGTGGGCGGCACTAAGTCGGATGTAGAGAAGTTTACGCCTGCTGAAGTCCAAAAATATTATGAAACCTACTATAGCCCCGACAATGCGACTTTAGCGATTGTGGGGGATTTTCAGACAGAGCCAACCATAGCCGCAGTTAAAGAGATTTTTGGTAAGGTCCCTAATCGGGGAACAGCAATTACGCCACCTTCTCATAATCAGCAGACGATACCTGCATCACCTGCTGCTAAGTCACCAATTGTATTGCGACAGCCAGGAAGTGCGCCATTGCTACAGGAAGTTTATCCACTGCCGTCTGTCAACAATCCAGATGTACCAATACTAGACGTGATGGACTACATCCTCACAGGAGGGAGAAGTTCTCGACTCTATCAATCTCTGGTGCAATCAGGGTTAGCCGGTGACTTTGGGGGAGGAACACAGAACTTGATTGCTGGCGGTTGGTATGAACTGACAGCAGTTGCCGCACCCGGTAAAAGTTTGGCAGAAATTGAGCAAGTACTAAATCAAACGGTTGCAGGGCTACAGAGTAAAGGTGTAACAACAGCCGAGCTAAACCGAGCCAAGACACAATTGCGCAGTGGTTTAATTTTGCAAGATCGGGATGTAACGAGTCAGGCAACGCGGCTTGCTAATGACCAAACAGTCGCCGGGGACTATCGTTACACAGACCGATATCTGGCAGTAGTCAATCGAGTGACTGCTGCTGAAGTGCAGAGAGTGGCAAAGAAATATTTATCACCTGCCTCACGTACAGTCGGCTTATTTGAGCCAACTGAAGTCGCAGGTAAACCAACTGGGGCAGCAGGCGCGACGCAAACCGTTGAACACTTCAATCTGGGTCCACCAGTCAGTCCAGCGGAGGTAGCAAAGTACCTCCCGCCTGTAGGACCGGAAACAGTGACTACTAGCTTCCAAGAGCTACCAAAGCAGTTTAGTTTGGCAAATGGTCTAAAAGTTCTGCTGTTACCAGACCACAGTAACCCCACTGTAACGCTTGCTGGTTATGTCCAGGCTGGAACTGCGTTTGACTCTGATGCCAAGGCTGGGCTTGCCAGTCTGACGGCAGAAAACCTAATGAATGGAACTAAAACCAAAGATGCCTTAGCTATTGCTCAAACTCTAGCAAACCGAGGTGCAGATCTAGGCTTCAGTGCTGGTCGCGAGGGGGTAACTATAGCTGGCTATGCCTTGGCAACAGATCTACCTGTCCTTGTGCAAGTCCTGGATAATGTGCTGCAAAATGCAACGTTTCCAAATAATGAGTTTGAACTCAGTCAGCAACGTGCCCTGACTGCTTTGCAGGTGCAATTGGATAACCCCAAGGTTTTAGCACAGCGAACATTTCAACAGGCAATTTATCCAGATACTCATCCATTCCACAGCTTCCCGACAGCAGCTAGCTTGAAGAATATTAGCCGTGCCGATTTAGTGCAGTTTTACCAAAAGCATTATCAACCAGAAAACACAGTGCTGACTCTCCTGGGAGATTTTGAGCCTAACCAAGTTCAATCGCTACTTGAGCAGCAACTAGGTAAGTGGCAAGTGGCAAGTCAATCTCCGCAACTGAATTATCCGCCTGTGCCACTGCCTGCGAAAACTGTTCACCTCCAACCTGTCCTCCCTGGTAAAACTGAGGCTGTCACTTTTATGGGCTACAGGGGAATCGGCCGCAATGACCCACGGTATTATGCAGCAGAGGTGCTGAATCAGATTGTGGGTGGCAATACGTTGGCTAGTCAGCTAGGAACTGAAATCCGCGATCGCTTAGGTTTGACCTATGGTATTTATAGCTCCTTCCAAGCTGGAAGGCACGCGGGTCCATTCCTAATTGAGATGCAGACAGCTCCAGAAGATGCTCAACGGGCGATTTCTAGCACCATAACCCTACTTAAGCAGATCCATCAACAAGGTGTGACTATGGCTGATGTGGAGGCAGCTAAACGCTCAATTGTTAGCGATTATATTGTTTCTCTGGCAAGCCCAGACAATATAGCTAGCATAACGTTGATGAATCAAGTCGATGGGCTAGGAATAGATGAACTGCGGCAATTTCCTGAGCAAATCCAGTCTGTCACCCTTGCCCAGGTCAATCAGGCAGATCAAGAGCTGATCCAACCAAATAATCTAGTGATTGTGACTGTAGGACCGCCTGGTTTAGCTGCGCAAAGCAAAGAGTAAGCGCAATAGGAGTTAAAGATGGGTTAATTTAAAAAGAGAGCCTACTCCTGAATCAACCTAGGTAGGATGCTTGCGCTTAAGAGAGCAATAGTGTGAAATCTATTGCAATGACAATGCAGGGGCATATCCAGTCAGTCGTCTTTTTAATTTCATGAACATTCTTACCAATCTGCTTTCTCAGCCAGCTCAATCCTCCCGTCCCAAAAAACATCGAGGCATTGAAATTAAATCTCCTCGGGAAGTCGAAATCATGCGGCAATCGGCAAAGATTGTGGCAACGGTACTCAAAGAAATCTCTGAGTTGGTACAGCCAGGAATGACGACTGCCGATTTGGATGCTTATGCAGAAAAACGCATCCGTGAGATGGGGGCAACTCCTAGCTTCAAAGGCTATCATGGTTTTCCAGCCTCTATATGCTCCAGTATTAATCATGAAGTTGTACATGGCATCCCTAGTCATAAGAAGGTGATTCGGGCAGGTGATGTCTTAAAGGTAGATACTGGTGCATATCAGCAGGGCTATCACGGTGACTCCTGTATCACCATTGCTATGGGTGAAGTGACTCCAGCAGCCGCTCATCTCATTCGGGTAGCAGAAGAGGCTCTTTATAAGGGAATTGAACAAGTTAAAGCTGGGAACTACCTGCTTGACATTGCTGGTGCCATTCAAGACCATGTGGAAGCAAATGGCTTCGTTGTGGTAGAGGATTTCACTGGGCATGGAGTCGGGCGCAATCTACATGAAGAACCCTCTGTCTTTAATTTCCGCACTCGCGAAATGCCAAATGTCAAGCTCCGCTCTGGCATGACGTTAGCAATTGAGCCGATTCTGAATGCGGGTTCTAAATTCACGCGCACTCTCCCAGATCGGTGGACGGCAGTGACAGTAGACAATTCCTTGTCGGCTCAGTTTGAGCATACGGTACTGGTTACAGACAATGGCTATGAGATTTTGACGGACCGCTCTCAAGTATAGATGTTCAGATCAAAGTGCCATATCCATTACCATGAACTACTTCCGTTCTGCAATTGATGCCATGACAGGCTATGTTCCCGGTGAGCAACCAAAACCGGGGACGAAGATTATAAAGTTAAACACGAACGAAAATCCCTATCCACCATCTCCAAAGGCAATGGAGGTGTTGCACAATCTGGATAGTGAGTGGTTGCGGCGATATCCCGATCCCTTTGCCCGCGAGTTTTGCAGCGCGGTTAGCGAAGCACTGGGCGTACCAGCAGATTGGGTGATTGTTGGTAATGGTAGTGATGATGTATTGAATCTGTTAATTCGCGCCTGTGCTGAGGGGCATGAGCGTAAAGTTGTATATCCAATGCCAACTTACGTGTTGTATCGCACACTAGCAGCAATACAGCCTGCACAAGTCGTTGAAATTCCTTATCCTGCAGATTTTCGCTTGCCAGTGGAGGATTTAATAGCAGCTCAGGGAGCAATTACATTTATTGCGTCTCCCAACAGTCCTTCAGGGCATTCTGTACCGTTGGATGAGTTGAGAGAGTTGGCACAAGGAATTTCAGGAGTTTTGGTAATTGATGAGGCTTATGTAGATTTTGCCGAATCTTCTGCTCTGGCACTGGTGCAAGAGTTGGAAAATGTTATTGTGTTGCGTACCCTTTCTAAGGGGTATTCGCTAGCAGGATTGAGGATGGGCTTTGGTATTGCGAAGCCAAAGCTATTGACTGGCTTGTTTAAGGTCAAGGATAGTTATAACGTTGATGCGATCGCCACTGCTGTTGGTGCAGCAGCAATGCGAGATCAAGCCTACAAAAATGCCTGTGCTGAAAAAGTAAAGACATCACGGGCACAACTCGTTGTAGATTTGAAAAATTTGGGTTTTACAGTGGGTGAATCTCAGGCAAATTTTGTCCTTGCAACTTCTCCAGCAGGCAATGCCGAACACCTCTATCTTGCTCTAAAAGAGCGTGGTATCTTAGTACGCTATTTCCGTCAGCCAGGATTGGAGGATAAACTTCGGATTACTGTCGGCACTGATGAGCAAAATCGAACCTTAATTGAAGCTTTTGCATCGTTGGGTTGCTTTAACAACTGCTTGTAAGTGGCAGTGAATAGTTTCACAATCGCCGACGAATGATAGTAGCAGATCGGGGCATGAATTAGTTACTCCAGCAGAATTGACACTTGAAAGGTATCAAGATATTTCTGACAGGCTATTTAAGGAATGGCTAGCTAGTGAGCTAAACCATTGGCTTCACAGCAAAACATGAAACAAATCTCAAGTAGTGTGCCCAGTAACCCAGACACGCTCCATACCTCTGCGCAATGCTCTGAATGGCTACATGTGTCATAGTCTCGCCCTGCCCGTAAACTTGAGACACAACCTCAACTAACTTCTTTTCAATTAAAGGAACATGCTCCATTCTCCCTAATCCTCGCAGCAGGATGAAAGCTGCTGACCAGGTACCTATACCTACTATTTTCCTTAACCAGGCTTCCACTTTTTCATAATCAGCTGTTCTCAGAAATTCTTCGTCCACTTCTTGAAAGGCTCTAGCTACTGCACTCAAATATTCAGCCTTCCGCTTATTTCTGATTAAGTTCACTAACTCATCTGTGTCAACAACAGCTAGTTGAGCCGATTCAGGAAAAGCCCAATATATAGAGCCTTGCACAGTTAAACAACTGCCAAGTTTCTCAACAATTGCCTGTTTCATCTTCCGGGCAGTATTCAAAGGAGTGCGTTGTGATAAGACAGCCCAACAAGCATTTTCAAAAGGGGTGAGAAATTTAACTTGATGATAGCCATAAAGCTGTTCTAAGATGGGCAGAAAATGTGGATCTTTGGCAGCAACCTGATAAAAAGGCTGCAATTCATCTGTCAAGCTTAGAAAAAAGCTTATGCGGTCAATAACAGCATTCTTTATTGATGGAGCAATCGGTTGAGCTGAAAAGAGAGTATATTCTAATTTTGGTTCTTCAACAGTACCAATTGCTGTGACTTGAAAGCCTATAGTCTGCCCAGCAATACATACTGCTTTGGTTAGCGACTGACTAGAAAGCTCCTGTTCATTTTGCATCGGCATGAAAAGTCCCAAAAATTGCAGGGACTTAGCAAAGTCAAAAGGCGCAGTTGGAGTGAGATATCCTAATTCTGAAAACAATTGCATTTACTTTACGATTGACACAGGTTGGTCAGGGTGCGCTGGATTGGGAAGCAGACATTGATTGACACAATCTACCAACAAATCTAACTTCTCTAACACCGTCTGACCAATCAGCACCTCATCACCCAAAACTAGTGCTTCCTCTAGCGTATCTCGCCCTTCACACTCAATTGCTACAGGTCCAGTCACTCCCACAGTTTCCTGCCTTCCATCAGCATACTCAGCAACCCGTTGGCCCCGAATCGATAAACCAAGACGCTGCACTACATGAATGGGTAGCACTGAACTTACCGCGCCAGTATCCACAAGTGCTTGCGCCTCATACACCCGCACCTCGTTAGCTGTGAGCAGTCCTCTACGTACTAGCTCTTCATCGACTGCATTTGTTAGCTTGACTTTCGCTCGAACTGTACCCATATTCTTGACTTCTTCTAACACAAAGCTGGTGCATGGCGACGCAACACAGCTAAATCCTCCTCATCTAGTTCCACAGGCGTTCCACTACGAATTAACTCAGCAAAATCTTCATTTGGCACCATGATGCAGAGAGCATACAAGCGAGTTGAACCTGTATTTTCAATTATGTGCGTAGCTGTGGCTGGCACTAATAAACTGTCACCAGCTTTAATTGATACAGTTTTCCCGTCACAAGTTGCTCGTCCTTCCCCTTGGAGGATAAAAAACATCTCCACTGCTGATAGATGTCGATTGGGAGGAGTCTTGCCGCCAATATCAAAAATTTCTACACAAAAAGTTAGGGAGACATCAGCAGCAGCCGTATCGAATACGAGTGCTAATTTGTTAGTATCGCCTGGACTAATGCGAAAAGCTTGGTAGTCCTTAGGGGACTTGGCAACCGGAATCATGCAACGAAAATCGTCCATCAGCAGTTTCCGCCTCGGTTATTGCTTACCCAAAAACTATTTTACAATTGCCTTGATTATGGCTTCTGAATCAGTTACAAAACCAAAGCATTGTTTCACGTTGTAAAGCGTTGCTTGGAAACAGAACTCTGGTGAGGTTGTTCCAGTGCAGTCTTTCACTAAGATACAGTCATACCCTAAAAAATTGGCATCTTGTAGCGTCGTCATCACACACTGATCGGCATTAACACCTGCAAAGAAGAGTGTAGTTTTGCCTAGGTTGCGCAGAATGCTATCAAGGGGAGTATCCCAAAACCCGCTCATCCGATACTTGTCCACAAGGATGTCTCTTGGCTCCTGCTTCAACTCTTCTACTACTGTAGCTGCCCAACTGCCTGCAGTTAGCACCAACGCATTATTAGCTGGCAGAGGAGCCCCCAGTCCCACACCTTTGCCTGTAGGGTTGTATACATGGAGCAAACCAGCACTAATATTCATCAAATCAGGGCGATTTCCCCAATTGACCCAAATCACTGGTACATCAGCAGTTCTTAGGGCTGGAAGTAGTGTTTTTAGAGGGTCAATGGGAGCCTGGGCGGGTGTGATATCCACTCCGATATGAGCCAACCATCCGTCTGGGTGACAGAAATCATTTTGCATATCAATCACCAAAATGGTAGCCTTTGCCAAGTCTAAAAGCAGTGTTTTGGTCTCAGTTGGTAGCGTGATGGGGCGTGGCTCTATTGGAGGACGTGTGATATCAGCAATTTCGGTATTGACTGCCCAAGCATTGGGTGGGCAGCCCAGAGGTAGGAGCGGTCGATTTATAGTGTTTTCCTGTTGATACATCTTTCGCAAAATTGCTATTTCAGCCACTCATTTAGGAGACGTTTATAGTTCAAATATGAATTCTAGCGACAGAACAAGTTTCAGTTCTAAGTATCTTGTATCAATATTTGTGGCGTTGAGAGATAACATGAGAAAACTGTTGAGAGTTGTTAAAGTTTTAGGATCGTTTTAAGAAATGTTGTCATAATTTGCCTCTATTGTTAGCATAGGCGCGGACGATCGAGATCAACAAAACTTGATGAATTGTTCAACTTGTCTACATCGCCAAACCTCTGCCTGCCCTTTGCAGCAGAGAAAGTTATTTGTGTCTGAGACAAAGGATGTGATCGAAAAAGGCTTTTGCGGTAACTGGTCGCCTCTGCGCTACTGCTAGCTGTCCTTCAAAAGCCGAGCCTAACTCAGGCATTGCCTTAGTTGGGGTTAGGCTCGCTCAAAACCTACGGCACTTGTGTTGTACCAGAATTACGGTAACGCGTGAATTTTTGTAGGATACCAGCATACCTACTTTTAAATTTTGCCACGCAACCCGTAAGTTATAGATGGCTCGCATCCCTACATTATCTTTCGACCGTGGAACACTAATTCTCCATCCGCCACCAAGAGGCAAAACTTGGGTAGAGTACGCGCTCTGGGACGATCGGGTAGAGAAGTTCCGCATCCCTGCTAAGGATTACCGTCTTCTCGTGGAAGCGCTGCAGGCAGAAGGGGCTAATTTTATCGATCAGGCAAAGGCATTTGAGGCGCTTGAACTTGTACCTAGCTTAGAGATGACGCCTTATCCTCATCAGAGTGAGGCATTGACAGCTTGGAAACAGGCGGGACGCCGAGGTGTAGTAGTCTTACCTACGGCAGCTGGTAAAACTTACTTAGCCCAACTAGCAATGCAAGCGACTCCCCGCAGCACCTTGGTTGTCGTGCCAACGTTGGATTTGATGCACCAATGGTATGCCCACCTGAAGCTAGCGTTCCCAGATGCTGAGGTGGGTTTGTTGGGGGGGGGTTCTCGCGATCACGCTCCGATTCTTGTTGCGACTTATGATAGTGCAGCTATCCATGCTGAGACAATAGGGAACCGCTATGCGCTTCTCGTGTTTGATGAGTGTCATCACTTACCAACGGATTTCAACCGGGTAATTGCTGATTATGCGATCGCCCCCTATCGTCTGGGATTAACCGCGACACCAGACCGCTCAGATGGGCGTCATACTGATCTGGATGCTTTAATTGGTTCACAGGTGTACCGTAAAGGGGCAGCAGAACTGGCAGGGAAAGCACTAGCTGAACATGAGGTGGTGCAAATTAAAGTGAGTCTGACGCAACAAGAACGAGAGCGCTATAGTCTATTGATTCAAAGACGCAACGACTTTTTACGAGCAGCCAAGATTTCTCTTGGTAGTATTCAAGGTTGGCAGAGATTTGTGCAGGTTAGTGCGCAAAGTCAGGCTGGACGTCGAGCCATGTTAGCCCACCGAGAGGCTAAGGAGATTGCTTTAGGTACAGATAGCAAGCTCCAAGTTCTGGCTAATTTGATGGCTCGGCATTACCCAGAACACACTTTGATTTTTACGGCTGATAATGCGACGGTTTACCGCATCTCAGAGGAGTTTCTGATTCCAGCAATTACTCATCAGACGCCTGTGAAGGAGCGGCATGAGATTTTGGCAAAGTTTCGGGCGGGAGAATACAAGACGCTTGTGGCTTCTCATGTCTTGAATGAGGGGGTGGATGTGCCTGCGGCTAGTGTGGCAATTATTTTGTCAGGTACGGGTTCGGCACGGGAGTATATTCAGCGTTTAGGACGGGTGCTGCGTCGGGGAAAGGAAGATAATAAGTTGGCTCGGCTCTATGAGGTAGTGGCTGAGGATACGAGTGAGGAGGGGACTTCGGTGCGGCGGCGGGGAGAGAGAAGAGAGCTGGGGGAGCAGGGGAAGCTGGGGGAGCAAGGAAGAAAAAGGCAGTTGGAGGTTGTACCTTTGTCGCTTTATGGGGGTGAGGGTTTTGCTACTAAGCGGGCTGCTGATTCGTCGGCAAAGTGGGGAGGAGGTTCTTCGGAGAATGGTGATGGTATGCGCCAGGAGTAATTTAATGGTGGGATAGAAACTCAACTTTTGGTAACAATGGCTCATGAACTATGCCCACCCCAGTAAAACCCCATCGTTTGAGCAATCTTCCTAGTTGGGTACTAGGAATAGATTCTACTACCCAGTGTGATGCGACATCAGAACCATGAGCGTTTAGATAACTTAGGGCATCAAAGTGTTCGTTAAATAGTAGTAGATAACCCGATTCAGAGGGTTCAGAATCACCATTAGGGTGAGCCACAAGATAGCGACCATTAGTTTTAGAGCAAATAAGGAAATAGACCTTAGATAACATAACTTGGTACCAGATAGCATTAACCCTGACTTTAAATTTCAGGTCTTTATTGTCTCTACTCCAAATAGATAGCATCTCAACTATTCAATCATAACGTCCTCCTGATTTCCGATAGCATATTCTCCATACTGCTGAATCAGTTTTGCCACTAAACCTGTCCAACCAGTTTGATGGCTAGCACCAAGACCAGCACCAATATCCCCATGAAAATATTCATTGAAAGTAATGAGATCTCGCCAATGAGGATTGGTTTGAAATATTTCTGTTCCGCTATAAATAGGTCTTTTACCAGAAGCATCTCTCAAGAAAGTCTGAATCAGCCGTTGTGATAATTCCCTAGACACTTCTAGAAGCGTCATCATTTGACCAGAACCAGTTGGACATTCGACTTTGAATTCATCACCTAAGAAGTGATGAAACTTTTGTAGTGATTCAATGATTAAATAATTTATTGGAAACCAGACTGGTCCACGCCAATTGGAATTGCCACCAAATAGTCCAGTAGTAGATTCTGCTGGTTCGTAATCTACCCGATATTCCTGTCCGTTCAGCGATAGGATGTAGGGATGTTCAGCATGAACTTTAGAAATAGCACGAATACCATAGGGACTTAAAAATTCGTTTTCATCCAGCATTATTTCCAGAATACGTTGGAGTCTAGGCGGATCAGCGATCGCTAATAGTCTTCTCTCACCAACACCTTTAGCTCGCATACAAGCAATGTTTTCTGTTAGGTCAGGACGATTCTGAATAAACCATTCTGTTCGCTTTTTAAAGCCAGGAAAATGGTTTAAGCTTGCTGATTCTAGAGTAGTGACAGCAAATAATGGAATCAGTCCTACAAGGGAACGTACTTTCAGTGGACACTGATGACCATCGGGTAGATGCAATGCATCATAATAAAAGCCATCCTCTTCATCCCACAGAGCTATTTCTGCATGACCGATGCCATCCATGGCATCAGCGATTCGGAGAAAATGTTCAAAAAACTTACTAGCAATGTCTTCATAGGCTGGATCGGTTTTGGCTAGTTCTATAGCAATGGTCAGCATGTTTAGGGAATATGTACCCATCCAGCTCGTACCATCAGCCTGGTTGATATATCCACCTGTAGGCAAGGTAGCACTTCTATCAAATACACCAATGTTATCCAAGCCTAGGAATCCACCTTGAAAGATATTTTTGCCTTCAATATCCTTGCGATTTACCCACCAAGTAAAATTAAGCAGTAACTTCTGGAAAACTCGTTCCAGGAAGTCTCGATCGCTGCGACCATACATTTTCTGCTCAATTTTGTATACTCGCCAAGCAGCCCAGGCATGTACAGGTGGGTTGACATCATCAAAAGCCCATTCATAAGCGGGTAACTGACCGTTAGGATGCATATACCATTCCCGCGTCAAGCGACTCAGTTGACGCTTAGCAAATTCTGGGTCGATCATGGCAAGCACAATCGTATGAAACGCTAAATCCCAAGTGGCAAACCAGGGATACTCCCACTTGTCAGGCATGGAGAGAATGTCATCGTTAAACAGATGAACCCAGTCGTGGTTTCTGCCACTCAATCGCGAAGCTGGTGGCTGAGGACCAGCAGGATCGCCTTTGAGCCAATCTTCAATAACATAATAATAGAACTGTTTACTCCATAACATGCCAGCAAAGGCTTGTCGCTGTACATTGCGCATATCTTCTGACAGGTTAAAGGGACAGATGCGCTGATAAAATTCATCTGCTTCCTGGATGCGATTTTGAAAAACAGTGGTAAATTCGTTACCAAATGGTTCGGTAAACAGTGAAGAATCGCTCAACCGCAGTTGTACAACTTTGGTTTCACCTGCCGGAATTGATAAAACATAGTGGGCTGAGGCTTTAGTTCCAATTTGATTAGAATTAACAGCCTCTTTGCAACCATTTACTATATAATTGTTAATCCCATCTTTAACATAGGGAGAAGTATTATTTACTCCATATAACCTTTTAAAATTAGTTTCGTTTTCTGTAAACAGTAGTTCTGTTGCAGCGTCACAATATAACCATCTATCTCCAAGATCTGCACGGGAGGCTTCAATGACGCTAAAGCTATTGTCAGATTTGAAGACCTTAATAAAGGGCTTCTCTTGCTCTAGAAACCAAGACCAGGTATTGCGGAACCAGAGAGTTGGTAGTAAGTGTAGCGTTGTGGCTTCTGGTCCCCGATTGGTAACACTAATTTTAACTAGAATATCTTCGGGTGAATTCTTGGCATACTCAATCAAAACGTCAAAGTAACGGTCCTCATTGAATACGCCTGTATCGAGTAATTCAAACTCTAAACTGTGGCGATCACGTCGCCGATTCTCTTCTACTAATTGGTCATAGGGGAAAGCCGCTTGGGGATATTTGTAAAGATACTTCATGTAAGAGTGGGTTGGGGTATTGTCTAAATAGAAGAAGTACTCTTTGACATCTTCCCCATGATTGCCTTGACTCCCCGTCAATCCAAACATCCTCTCCTTGAGAATAGGATCTGCACCATTCCACAAAGCAACAGCAAAACATAGCCGCTGATGATTATCAGAAATTCCAGCAATCCCATCTTCACCCCAACGGTAGGCACGGGAGCGAGCCTGGTCATGAGGGAAGGAGTCCCAGGCTTCTCCAGTTGCGCTATAATCTTCTCTAACTGTGCCCCACTGCCTTTCACTTAGATATGGTCCCCAGCGCCTCCAATAGGCTGTGCGGTTGTGGTTGGCGGCTAATCTTGCTTCTTCTTGAGTCATGATGATTTTATATTAGGATTGGAAATTTTGGATTGCTATCCAGGCTCGTAACACCTCTGCCACTGTCCAGGCTTGGGCAATGCAGCCACGGGGGGTCATTGGTGCATCGCCATCAAAAATTTCACTCAGGCTGCCGACACCGTGGGCGCATAAGTGGTTAGCCATCGGCTCAAGTAAACTACGAGCTTTTACCGGATCTTGAAACACACGTAGGTGAGCCAAGACAAATGGACCAATCAACCATCCCCAGACAGTTCCCTGATGATAGGCACCGTCCCGCTGACGCGGACTTCCGCCGTAGTGACCTTGATACTGTGGATGGTTGGGAGCAAGACTGCGTAAGCCGTGCGAGGTGAGCAGAAACCGGGCACAGGACTCCACGACGCCTTGCTGCTGAACTGAGGTCAGCGGGGATGCAGGTAACGAAACAGTAAAAATCTGGTTTGGACGCAGCGAATCATCGTGTCCTTGAGGGCCGTCCAGAACGTCATAGCAGTAACCGAGCGCATCATTCCAGAAGCGAGTGAATCCTGTTGCAGCCTGCTCTTGCATCAGCTTATACTCCTGGTCGGGTTTGCCAAGCTGCTGGGCAAACACTGCCATGCTTCGCAAAGCATTGTACCAGAGTGCATTGACTTCTATGGGTTTGCCGATGCGTGGTGTCACTACCCAGTCGCCAACTTTAGCATCCATCCAGGTGAGTTGCACGCCGCTCTCGCCTGCATAGAGCAGACCATCACTACGATCTAGGTGAATGTTATAGCGTGTCCCTCGACAATGCCAATCAATGATTTCTCTGAGTACAGGAAAGAGTTCTTGTAGTAACTCTTCATCTCCAGTTGCGGCATGATAAGCACGAACCGCTTCAAAGTACCAGAAGGACGCATCCACAGCGTTGTATTCTGGCAATTCGCCCGCATCTGGAAAGCGGTTAGGCAGCATCCCTTGGTCTGTATAGTGGGCAAAGGTGCGTAAAATGAGGCGTGCCAGCTCTGGACGACCAGCCGAGACCGTCAGACCTGGGAGACTGATCATAGTATCGCGACCCCAGTCACTAAACCAATGGTAGCCAGCAATAATCGTTTTACCATCGGGAGCACTAGGCAGAGATCGATTAACAATGAACTGGTCAGCTGCAAGTACTAAATGCTGTACCCAATTAGGAGCTACTGCTGATTGACTAGTCCCAACTTCCACCAACTTTTGCTCGTAGGCACGACGTAGATCCAGTGCTGCCTTGCTACCATTCCCTCCCCGCTCTAACATTACCAATGTCTCTACATTCTCTTTCTCTCTCTTGGAAAGTTCTGAGCTTCCTTCGGAAGCGCTGCGCGAACGGAGGAGACCTCCGCTCAGACTTTCCGTTGTGATCTTGGCGTCTCTGCGGTTTTTAACTCCGTAATCTTCTTGTGCCAGAACAGAAGTAATTAATTGGTGGGATTCAGTACTAGCAACAACTGTAAGTGCTTCACCCGCCTGGAGAGTCGTGCTAAAGGTAGCCGCGTGGAGGTGATCTTCTTTGTCGCTCAGTCCTCGGTATCGTTCTACTGCTAAATCAAACTCGTAATACCAATCGTGAGCAGACAAAACATCACCGCGATCGCTTAAGAGATAAAGCGGCACAGCATCAGTAAAAGCGCTCACCACAACTCCATGCTCACAGGGATTGATGGTCATCCGCCAGTCTCCGGCTTTGGTTCTGCTATGATAGTCCCGATAATTGACCAACGCCTTAATGAAGAGCGTCAGTGGTCTAATTGATCGGTACAAGTCATAGCGGACATAGGTTGTATTACTACCAGGCTGCATCCATACCCGCTTCTCCAACAGCGCATCCCCGCAGGCGAATTTCCATACCGGGATTGTTCCTTCTAGCTGAAAGCATTCGATATTCTGGTAGCCATGAGGCTCAACTGTACCATTAGCCCAGCGATTGGTGCAGAGTTGATAAAGGCGACCATCATACTGAGCAACCTCATCTAGTTTGGTGAGCAACAGAGTACGCCCTAATGGTGGATTTAGAGCTGCTACCAGTAATCCGTGATAGCAGCGCGTCAAAAGACCCGCCACTGTTCCCGAAGCATAACCACCGATGCCATTAGTCACCAACCACTCCCGCGCTTCTGCCTGACTGAGGTTGCCACAAACGGCGCGTCCAAACTCAATAACTGTTCTTAATGATTCCACAGCAACCATTTTGCTCAGCTTCACGCTCTTGGGAGACGATGTGGTATCTTGACGTTTTTGAAAATACAGCGGTAATTAGGAACGTGAAACAGTTTACCAGTCAATAGTTCTAGTTTACCCATCGAGAGAAGCCGAAACACTCCAACAGCAAGTAATGCTCCTAGTGGTGGAGCAATGCAGTAGAGCCACTGGTCTTTCCAGAACTCTGTGACTAAAGCTGGTCCAATACTGCGCGCAGTATTCAGACTAGTACCAGAGATTGGGGCTCCTAACCAAACCATTGCTGCCACTAAAAGCCAGGTCATGAATGGTGTCCAATGCATGAGCCGACGACTACATAAGAAGAAAAATATGGACAGCACCAGCGTAAATGTCATAAACACTTCAGCTAAGAATACGTACCAGAGCGCGTAACCCTCCCCAGGTAGAGTCATACCATTTTTCACGGAAGCAGCGTAACTTCCCCACAGGCTCACCACCAGCAGGGTGCCGATAGTTGCGCCCAGGAATTGCCCAAGCATATATCCCAGCAGGTCAAGTTTATGCATCTTGCCTTGTACCCAGAATGCCAATGACAAGCAGGGATTGAGATGTGCACCACTCAGTTTCCCTAGAGGTGAAATAGCAAAGAGTGAGCCACTCCCAGCAAAGATGAGGCCATTAATCAGCAACCGAATGCTCGGATTGGGTATGAGGCGCTCCATCGGTAAGCCCTTGCCAAAATCGAAGATGATGATGCTGAATCCAACAAAGAGATTAAACGCAGTTCCGAGCAGCTCGGCACCGTATTCAGGCCAGTGCAGTTGTTTCCACCCTTTGAACCTATCCATGTCTCTTCCAATTAACTGGTTACAGTGTCTCTACTTTAAGTAGTTGCTGAATGGCTGTAATGTGATTTGCTATACTTTAGTCGGGCTTGAACTTGCGACATGCTACACTCTACTAAAAACCAATGTGAAACACTTACTACAAGTGCAGATTGCAAAAGATTTTTTACTCTATTGCTAGTAGAAATTTCTAAGCGGGTCATCTAATCTAGTTTCCATATGCAACGCAGTTTTGTACAGGAAAGATATCCAAGTTAAGAAAGAACTTAAGTCCTTCTGTTATAGAATTTACCCAATTTAATAATAGTTAGCCTTTCAGCCTGGATAAGGGTTTTGACCAACAAGATAAGCAAAGTCCAAATCAGTATGACTAACACTTTAGCAAACTATATTAACGGTCAGTGGAACCATTCATCGGCTACCCAGACATTGGCGATTTTGAACCCGGCAACGCTAGAGACTCTCGCCCAAGTCCCCTTATCTTCTGCTATGGAAGTTAATCAGGCAGTGACAGCAGCGGTGGCAGCCTTTAAGGATTGGCATCATGTGCCAGTGACTGAGCGAGTACGCTATCTATTTCATTTGCGAGAACTTCTAAAACAGCATATTGACGAGCTAGCCCGCATAATTACCCTGGAGTGTGGCAAAACACTAACAGAATCATGCCAAGAAATACAGCGAGCAATTGAAAATGTGGAAGTAGCCTGTGGGATGCCAATTTTAATGCAGGGCTACAACTCAGAAGATATTGCTCGTGGCATTGATGAAATACTAATCCGCCAACCTCTGGGAGTTACAGCAGTCATTGCTCCCTTTAACTTTCCAGGGATGATTCCCTTTTGGTTTTTGCCCTACGCGATCGCTTGCGGCAATACTTGCATCATTAAGCCTTCCGAAAAAGTTCCTCTAACAATGCAAAAAGTGTTTGAGCTATTAGATCTGCTTAACCTACCGCCAGGGGTGCTAAATCTCGTTAATGGGTCTAAAGAGACTGTAGATGCAATTTTAGATCACCCTCAAATCCGAGCCATTAGTTTCGTGGGATCAACTCCTGTAGCCCGTTACGTCTACAGTCGTGCTGCTGCGAACGGTAAGCGGGCTCAGTGTCAGGGTGGAGCGAAAAACCCGATAATTGTGCTGCCAGATGCAGATCTTGAAATGACAACCCGCATTGTAGCAGACAGCGCCTTCGGTTGTGCAGGACAGCGCTGCTTAGCTGCATCGGTTGCTATTACTGTAGGAGAGGCACGGCAGCGTTTTACAGAGGCGATCACTGCTACTGCTGACTCATTGGTAGTTGGTTTTGGTCTTGATGAGGGTGTGCAGATGGGAACAGTGATTTCCGCCCATAGCAAATCTCGAATCGAGGAGCTGATCCAAAAAGGAGCGGATGAGGGAGCAAAGCTCTTAGTAGACGGACGCAGTCCTCGCATCCCAGGATATGAAGAAGGCTACTTTGTTCGCCCTACAGTTTTACAAGATGTAGATCCAAGGAGCGATCTGGCCCGCACAGAAATCTTTGGACCAGTGTTGAGCCTGATTCATCTAGAAACCGTTGATGAAGCAATAGACCTAATCAACCAAGGACAATATGGCAATATGGCTTGTCTATTCACAAGTAGCGGTGCTGCAGCACGCAAGTTTCGCTATAAAGTTGAGGCAGGCAACATTGGGATAAATATTGGTGTTGCAGCTCCAATGGCTTTTTTCCCTTTCAGTGGTTGGAAGGAAAGTTTCTTTGGCGATCTCCATGGTCAAGGACGCCATGCCGTTGAGTTTTTCACACAAACTAAGGTAGTTGTAGAGCGGTGGCCCAAGAACTGGTCTCGGCAGTTTTAGATAGAGAGGCACTCCCAGTTCAGGGCAAGGTTAGCAATATCGTCAGTTTTCATCGTCCAGTGAAAGGTACGTTATCCGCATGGCATCTTCACATAGGTGCCCCCAAAATCGCTTCCATCAATTCAATCCGATTCCCAAAGGGATCAGAAACATACACACGATGGTATCCCTCAAGTGGTTCATCTGAAATCACAGCATAACCTGCTTGTTCACAACGCTCGATCAGAGCATCTAGTCCTTCTACTAAAAGAGCAGGATGTGCTTTTAAAGCTGGGCGAAAGTCTTTCTCAACACCCAAATGAACCTTGAGCGCCCCCTGTTCAAACCATGTACCGCCTCGGAGGGCAAGATGTGCAGGCTTTGGGATTTCGGGAATTCCTAAAACCTGGCTGTAAAATGCCCGTGCTTGTTCTTCTTCATTTGGTGGCATTGCCAACTGCACATGTTCAATCGCGTAAATCCTCATGTTTCCACTCAACTAATGCGTGCTGTTGAGTAGCATTCTGAGCTTAAATGAATCACAGAGCAATATTTAGCAGGCAGCAGGAAATCTATAACTTGTATGCTCGCTTGAGAAGCGTGAGAAAAAGACATAGACTGACATTGACGCTTTGCTCGTTTATTGCAAAATTTCTCGTTGAAAAACTCTAGCTGCTTCACCTGGATCTGTCTCAGCAATCAGAATGCAGCGTTTGAGCAGTTCGATATCAAGGTCTTCTAATCCTGGGAGTTCGCTCCGCTCAATTCTTTCATAGCCTGACTCGCGCAGGTGATGCAATCTCAATACGCCATCTTGCCAGAACCAAACTTCAAGAACCCCTAGCGCCTGGTACACAGCTAATTTGCTCTCACTGCCGCTCGTAAAGATGACCTCAATCGACAAATCAGGAATCGGCTTTCTGCTCCCAATACAGAAAGATTTATCAGCCTGAACCGAAGCTTTCCCCTCTCTCTCTTGTGTCATTGATCCGCTTGGAAGAAAGAAAATTCCTTTCTGAGCAAAGAAGTTGAACAGAAGTGCCCTAATGACGCACCCAAATAGCTCGTGGTCTTGTCCGGGCATAAGTAGTTCGATCATTCCTTCGTAATATGACAATCGGACACCCGGCAAGCCTTCAAAACCTTTTTGAATCAGCTTGAATTGCTCCCAAGTGCGATCGTGATAGATCATGCGCAGGTCAGTGGTCTTTTCAAGTAGCTGAGTCATAAGCGATCGTGCCTCACTCGTTCTTGTCTCTATCTTCGTCGATCAGCTGAAAAAACATCTCTTCTGTTCTGAGTCCTGGCTTGAATCATAGAGATCACGCCTCTTATTTCTCTCGGTTAGTCGGGATTTTGCCTTGTTGCGATTGCAGAAGCGATCGCTTTTTCGTTCTTCGTAACATCCAATGGCAGGATGACAGTAAAGGTAGAGCCAACTCCTACTTGTGATACCAGCTCAATTCTGCCTTGAATGAGTTCAACCAATTGCGAGACGATTGCCAACCCCAGTCCTGTACTGTCGGGTAAGTAGGCTCCATTACTAAAGCTGACTCGATAGTATGGTTCAAAGATGTGAGCTTGCTCCTCTTCAGGAATGCCAATGCCAGTATCTGTAATAGCGATCGCCCACATATCGTCAGGTTGGGTAAAGCACGTTAGTTGAATAGTCCCTGCTTCGGTATAGCGAATAGCATTGCTGAGCAAATTCGTCACAATTTGCTGCAATCGTAACGGGTCTGTTAGAACTTGAGTGGGTGCGCGATCGCTAGTCACCTCCATCTTTAGCTCTTTTTCACGCGCCAATGGCTCTAGCATTTCTACGGCGTTGTAAATTAGAGTCCGCACATCTGTTAGTACTGGCTGTAATTTCATCTTCCCAGCCTGATAGCGGGAGAGTTCTAGTGCATCGTTGAGCAAGCGCAGTAGGTGCCTGCCATTACGGAGTACGCGCTCAATATGTTCTAGATTGGCTCTTGTATCCTTGACTTCAGTACTCCGTCGTGAAGAGCGCAAAAACAGATCGGAATAGCCAATAATTGAATTTAGAGGATTTTTCAATTCGTGGGCTAGATGAGAGAGCTGCTCGCGGTTGGCGCGAAGTAAGCGGCTCAGTTCTTGATTGGTTAGCGTCAGCTGGCTTTGCAACTGCTGTAGTTCGCGCAACCGTTCATTAGTGTAGCTCTTAAAGCACTGGGCAATGGCTTCGTCTACCACAATGTCAATTTTGCGAACAACTTGCAGGACTTCTGTACCTGCTCCTAACTTGAGATCCGTCTCTAGAGCAGATAATATCTCTTGGCGTAACAAACGATACTCTCGAGCGATTTCTGCTGGCTCAAAGCTTTGTTCTGCCCTTAGTACTCCATGCTTCAACCCTGCCCTCACTAGCAGTTCAACATCACTCTCCTCTGATGGAGAAAGTACAGTTGCCATTGCCCCTAGAATGTGAGGAATATGATCCCGGACCGAGGCGCTGGGTAAGGCATCAGCACTCTCAATGTGCTTGTCTTTGCGAACAGCCTCAATCCATCGCTCTACAATCGCATCTGTTTTTTGAGCAAGCAATTGACTAAAATCCATCAAAGAGCCACCAAAGGAGGAGTTAATGAGGAAAACCTCAGATAAACTTAGTCTAAGCTGACAAGCTTGCCTTCTACAAGCTGAGAACGAATTTTCATCTCTCAAAAGACATAAATTTAAACCGAAAGTGTAAGAGAATAGAGAAAGTAACAATAAATACCCTCTAAAGTTTTTAGGTTAACAATTCACGCATGCCACGACGAGCAGGATCGCAGCTTTGTAGCAAAATCTACGGATTCAGTCTACATAAGCTGCCTAAATAAAGAGACAGCTTGTTTCAGAGCCAGTTCAAAACTGATTTCTAAATGACTGCCTCAATCAAAACGCTCTGCCCCTACTGCGGTGTTGGCTGTGGACTAGAAGTGTCGCCACCAGCTCAACCTGGACGGGAGACGTATCGAGATAGCCAGGGTAACCCAATCTGGAAAGTGCGAGGCGATCGCACCCACCCATCAAGTCTTGGTATGGTGTGTGTTAAAGGAGCTACCTCCACTGAACCAGTCCAAAAAGACCGGCTTCTCTACCCCATGGTCAGAGATTCCTTAGATGAGCCATTTCAGCGAGTTAGTTGGGATGAAGCTCTAAATCGCGTTGTTGCTCGGATTCAAACCGTTCTTTCCAGTCAGGGACCAGACGCCTTATGTATGTATGGCTCTGGTCAATCTGCTACAGAAGACTACTACCTTGCACAGAAACTGTTCAAAGGTTGTCTTGGCACCAACAACTTTGATAGCAACTCACGCCTATGTATGTCTTCAGCAGTTGCTGGGTACGTTCAGAGCTTTGGCTATGATGGACCACCTTGCTGCTACGATGACCTAGATTTAACAGACTGTGCCTTTTTGCTTGGTACCAATGCTGCCGAATGCCACCCCATTATCTTTAATCGCTTAGAGAAGCACCACAAAAAAAACCGTCACGTCAAAATGATTGTGGTCGATCCTCGCCGGACAACAACTGCCGAGGCAGCAGATTTGCATCTAGCTATTCGACCTGGAACCGATATTGATCTGCTCAACGGCATTGCTCACTTGCTAATGCGTTGGGGCAAAATTAATTCCAACTTTATCGATGAATGTACAACTAACTTCCCTGCCTTTGCCGAGTTGCTGCGGCATTACCCACCAGAGATCGTAGCCGAGCGGTGCGAAATTCGAGTCAGCGAGTTGGAGACTGCAGCTCGCTATTGGGCTCAATCTGAGCGAGTTATGTCTCTATGGTTGTTGGGGTTAAATCAGTCTATTGCAGGTACTGCTAAGGTGCGAACCCTGATCAACTTGCACCTGATGACGGCTCAAATCGGTAAGCCCGGATGTGGTCCATTTTCCCTTACAGGGCAGCCGAATGCTATGGGTGGTCGGGTGACAGGTGGTAGTGCTTACGGACTCCCAGGCTTTCGCTATGTCACTAACCCTCAGGATCGCGCAGAAGTCGAACAGTTTTGGGGACTACCGACAGGACAAATTTCGCCCGCTCCTGGTCGGACTGCCTGGGATATAATTACTGGGCTAGAGAATGAAGAGGTAGGGTTTTTGTGGATTGTCGCTACAAATCCTGCCGTCACCATGCCCGATCTAGAGCGGACTAAAGCCGCCATGGCGCGATCGCCCTTTACGGTCTACCAGGAAGTCTACTACCCAACAGAAACAGCAGCCTACGCTCATGTGCTTCTGCCAGCAACTCAGTGGAGTGAGAAAACTGGCACCATGATTAACTCTGAACGCCGAGTGACTTTGGCTCCTGCCTTCCGCACACCCCGACATGAAGCACGAGACGATTGGGCAATTTTTGCAGAGGTCGGAC
The DNA here is from genome assembly GCA_019244235.1 of Chroococcidiopsidaceae cyanobacterium CP_BM_ER_R8_30. Classification (GTDB taxonomy): domain Bacteria; phylum Cyanobacteriota; class Cyanobacteriia; order Cyanobacteriales; family Chroococcidiopsidaceae; genus JAFAVL01. The sequence continues at coordinate 13,385 of JAFASY010000004.1, read as the reverse complement.
GTCGTTTAGGTTTTGCCGCCCAGTTCCCCTTCACCACCGCAAGAGAGGTATTTGCCGAATTTGTGCAACTCACTCGCGATCGCCCTTGTGATATGACTGGTATCAGCCATGAAAGTCTGGTGCAACTTGGTCCAACCCAGTGGCCATGTCCTGGAAAGAGAGCTGGGGGAGAAGAAAGGCTCTATACCGATCACCGCTTTCCTACACCTGATGGACGGGCTCGGTTTGCCGCCTACCACTCTCGCGGATTGGCGGAGCCTCCCGACCAAGAATATCCCTTTGTCCTGATCAACGGTAGGCTCTACGGTCACTGGCACACCCAAACTCGTACTGGTCGGATTGAAAAAATTCGCTCTCTTTATCCTCAGCCCCTAATTGAAATTCATCCTCACGATGCTAAGGCTCTAGGAATTCAAGACCAAGGCTGGGTAAAAGTGCGATCGCGCCGGGGCAGCGCCCAGTTTCTCGTCACAATCACGAAAGCGGTAACTCCTGGCATTGTTTTTGTTCCAATGCACTGGGGAACTCTCTGGGCTGAGCAAGCCGAAGTTAATGCTCTTACCCACGCAGAATCTTGCCCAGACTCGTTGCAACCTGAATTAAAAGTCTGTGCTGTGCAACTTGTACCAATTACTGCTGATTTAGCCTCCAAGCAGCACTCCTTAGCAGAGAGTCGGTAGAGGAACACAACGCTATTCCAAAAGATAGGTTCATGCACTTAAGTAGCAAAACTTACGAACTCAGTTAACAAAGCTGAGTAGGTTAGCAAACAAGCTTCCTACTTTCAAGGAAAAGCATTTTTACAAGAGTCTAGCTAGATTTACTCAATTTTGCCTAGATCAACTCGGATGGCAGTAAGCAAGGAGGGACAATCCATGACACAAACAGTCAAAAAGGAAAAACTAAACAAAATTGAACAAGCCAAAGCTAAAAAACATCCCCTGTTGCTGAAGCAAGAGCTGGAGCATTTTGCCCAAATTGGTTGGGAGGCAATGGACGAATTTGAGCGAAATATGGGGCTTAAGTGGCTCGGTTTTTTCTATCGCACGGTCACTCCTGGCAAATTTATGCTAAGGATGCGGATACCGAATGGCATTTTGACCACTAGCCAGATGCGAGTACTAGCCGAAATCGTACAGCGCTACGGAAAAGGTGCAGGATTTCAAGACCAAGGAAATGCTGACATCACCACTCGGCAGAATCTGCAGCTACGAGGGATTCGGCTTGAGGACATACCAGATATCTTGAACCGTCTACAGCAGGCTGGTCTGACTTGCGTCCAGTCGGGGATGGATAACGTCAGGAATATTACAGGCTCACCCGTTGCTGGGATTGATGCAGATGAATTGATCGATACGCGCGGCATCATCCGCAATCTCCAGGATATGATCACAAGTAACGGAGAGGGTAACTTTGCGTTCAGCAACTTGCCACGTAAGTTTAATATCGCCGTTGCTGGTGGTCGCGACAATTCTGTCCATGCAGAGATTAACGATCTTGGCTTTGTCCCCGCTTTTAAGGGAGATGGGGAGAAAGAAAGATCTGAACGTCGGTTAGGGTTTAATGTCATTGTCGGTGGATATTTTGCTCCCAATCAATATGTAGCTGCAATTCCCCTCAATGCTTGGGTTCCTCCTGAAGATGTCGTTGCTCTAACCCAGGCGATGATGATAGTTTATCGCGACCACGGTCCACGCGAGAATCGGCAAAAGTGTCGGCTGATGTATCTCATTGAAGCCTGGGGCATGGAGAAGTTTCGGGCAGAAGTTGAAAAACGACTGGGGCATCCAGTAGAGGCAGCGGCAGAGAAAGATGAAGTTGATTGGGATAAGCGTGACCACATTGGCGTTTATGCTCAGAAGCAGCCATGTTTAAACTATGTTGGCCTACATGTGCCTGTGGGTCGTTTGTATGCCCACGAAATGTTTGAACTTGCTCGGATGGCTGAAGTGTATGGTAGCGGAGAGATTCGTCTCACCGTCGAACAAAATTTGATTTTACCTAACATCCCTGATTCACGGTTGCAGCCCCTCTTAGCAGAGCCACTCCTTAAAGAACGTTTCTCGATCAAGCCAGGAAACTTAAGCCGGGGACTGGTTTCTTGTACAGGTCGTGAATTTTGTGGCTTTGCCATTGTCGAAACGAAAAACCGAGCACAAGCCATTATCCAGGAACTGGAGCAAGAGCTCATTCAACCCCGTCCAGTCCGAATTCACTGGACAGGCTGTCCGAATTCCTGTGGTCAACCGCAAATTGCGGACATTGGCTTCATTGGGACAAAGACACGCAAAGGGGATCAAACTGTGGAAGCTGTGGATATCTGGATGGGTGGGAAGGTAGGGAAGAATGCTTGCTTTGGTCAAGAGGTGATGAAGAAAGTTCCCTGTGAGGATCTCAAGCCAGTACTGCGAGATTTGCTGATCGAGCATTTTGGAGCAAAACTCAAGCAGCCAGCTACAGTTGAAGCTCAATAACTAGCTACTAGTACCCTGTCCTGAATCTGTGGTGGCATCGTTATCTGAACCAGATTGCCAAAGTTTCTCCAACTGCTCAATCTGCCGTTTAAGTACAGCAGAGCGATAAGCACTATAACCGTTAGACAAAAAGATCCATAAAAGCAAACTACTAGGGAGAAGATAGCTCAGCCAAATCAGAACTTTGGCAACCAACTTTTGCTCTTGTAGACTTAGAGGCTGTAGTACAGTGATCGCTCCTTGTTTAGGAGTCGCATGAGACTGCTCCCCACTGGTCTCCTCTTGACAAGTCAATTGATGTGCCTGTTTTACACAGGTAAAATGCTCTACTTCTCCCTGTTTCACCTGCTGATGCAGAGTTTGCCCAAATGCGACTTGAGTTGAAGCGAAGAACCCTGAAGTAGCTAAAAAGACAGTTATAAGATTAAAAAGTCTGGGTTTCATAGCTAATTTTGCACTGAAGCAACTGTTTAACAATTCATCAATAGGTCTTTGATTATGGTTTTGGGTCTGGTACTACAGTTGTATGCACAACTAGTGAGCTGTCCAATTGCTTGATGTTCTTTTCTAGAAAAGACAGCAAGGCGAGCACAGAAATTCGGCAAAATTTTAGTTCAGCGTGACACTATATGTAATACGAACCTGAAATACACAAGAGCAGTAGATATTTTGTATTATAAGCTACGGAAAACTGCTTTGGTCAAAATATTCATCACCTATGAGGTGTCTTCATTTCTTAAAAGCGGTTGCCAACATCTCACAATCGAGAGTTATAAGTCTCACCTACGTCGAATGGTAGATTTTCGAAGTATAGATACAGCTCTGTAACGATGCTTACGGTTTCACTTCCCCGAATCACGTAGATTCAAATATAACCACAACCAAAATCCTTACGGAATTCTGGCAGAACCACTAACCAGATGGGCGGTATCCTGTTTTATGCCTTAACGGGCTTAACGAATGCTGATAGACAGGGAAGAGTTATGGTCAGCTTACAAAAATGTACCTTTGGATCGATGCAAGATTTGCAATAAATCTATGCTGTTCATCAGCAATTTTAGCGAAAAAGTAACTTCCAATACATTTATCTCTGATGCATGGCTTTAACTTATGTCGAGATGAGTTGAAGTAAACTTAACCTGCCTGACGTTCAGAGTAGATGCAAGTAAAAGCAGACATTACAAGTAATCACTTGAGTTCATATCAACGTCAAGACAAAGTAGTTTCTCAATTTGAAATCGAACAAAAGAAAGTATGACTTGTCCCCATAACTAATCCAAGGACAAGTTGCAAGACGGGCTAGTTGTGTTTGCTAAGGACTGATATGTTGCAAGGATTATTAACTTTTAGAGGTCGCTACCGCATTTTAAATCTGGCTTGGTTTGCCTTCTTCTTAACGTTCGTGTGTTGGTTCAACCTAGCTCCCTTTCTCAAAACTGTTGCACATGACCTACATTTAAACCCTGGACAAGCCAAAACTTTGCTTGCCTGTAACCTGGCTCTGACAATTCCCGCTCGGATCATTATAGGAATGGTGCTGGATCGCTTTGGACCTCGCATCACCTTTTCAATGCTGCTAATCTATGCTGCTATTCCCTGCTTAGGTACTGCCTTTGCCCAAGACTTCAATCAGATGGTCTGGTGTCGACTTGCAATGGGGATAGTAGGAGCCGGGTTTGTTGTTGGCATCCGTTTAGTTGCAGAGTGGTTTCCGTCTAGAGAGATTGGCTTTGCTCAGGGGATCTATGGCGGCTGGGGGAACTTTGGCTCGTTTGCCTCTGAGGCTATTCTCCCCTCGATTGCAGTTGCCTCTGGTGTCTTAGCTGCTGGTCATGTGAACTGGCGATTTGCCATCGGCCTTACCGGAGTTATTACTGCCGTTTACGGAGTAATCTTCTATCTCAGTGTTAGAAACACTCCTCCAGGCAAAGTTTACCAGCGACCTGCTCGCGACGGGGGAATGGAAGTGACCAGTGCCACAAGCTTTTGGGCTCTGTTGCTCACGAATATTCCCTTGGTTGGGGCATTAGCTTTGATTACTTGGCGCTTGGAAAAGGTCAAGTTCTTGAGCCCTACCGCAGCGCTAGGCGTTTGGGTTTTCTTGTTGTTTCTATATTTATTCCAAGCCTTCCAGGCTTATCAGGTGAATCGGGAAGTGGTGAGTGGTACTAAGCAGTATCCTCAGGAAGACCGTTACAAGATGGGCCAAGTGTTCCTGCTAGAGCTAGCTTATGCCGTTAGCTTCGGCTCGGAGTTAGCAGTTGTGTCAATGCTGCCTACATTTATTGAGAATACCTTTCATGTCGGTGAGGTGATAGCTGGACCAATTGCGGCTACTTATCCGCTTATGAATCTAGTCTCTCGCCCCGCAGGTGGCTTGATCTCTGACAAGATCGGTAGCCGCAAATGGACATTGGTAGTCATGCTAGGTGGCCTTGGGATTGGCTATTTCCTCATGAGCAGAATAGGCAGTGGTTGGCCATTACCCCTGACAGTCATTCTAACTATGAGTTGCGCCTTCTTTGTGTTTGGCGGCGCTGGTGCAACCTTCGGGATCGCGCCCCTGATCAAGCGTCGGGTTACTGGTCAAATTGCTGGGAATGTTGGTGCTTATGGCAGCGTTGGCTCTGTAATTTATACAACCATCTATAGTTTGTTACCGAAAGGTCCTGAAGGAGGTCAAGGGCTCTTCGAAATCCTAGGAACTGCAGGTATTATCGTCTGCTTTCTCTGTGCCTTTCTTTTAAAGGAACCTCAGACAGCTCTTAGTAAGGATTTTGTCGAGGAAGATGCAGCAATGGTGGGGCATTAGGAAGAGAGCAGGGGAAGCAGCTCTCTTCGCGCTCCCCTTCTTGTTTGTAAATTGAGGAGATTCCATGTCGTCCAATGCTTCAACTCAAAACATAGCAGCTGAGATGCTAACGGCTAATCGAGAGATTCGCGATCTCACCTATCAGCAAATGATCCTCTGCTCAGCAGTCATTGGCATTGCTGGAGGACTGGTGGCAACGGTATATTACTATGTGCTGGAAGCCTGCCAACATTTTGTCTGGCATACTGTTCCCGATTTTTTAGAACCATACTTTCCTTCTACGTTCCCAGCTTGGAACTATGTCTGGATTGCTACCACAGTTGGCGGATTTCTGGTTGGTCTTACACTTGTTTTAATGGGTCTTCCTGGTGAAGTTGCTTTCGTCGTTGATAAGGTACATTCTCCTGGAAAAATAGATGTACGCCAAACACCAGCGATGATTGTTGCCTCGCTTGTTTCGATTACAGCTGGTGGTAGTGCTGGACCTGAAGCTCCTCTTGTCCAAGTTAATGGTAGTTTTGGCAGCTGGCTGGGCGAGAAGCTCAATTTGACCATAACAACAAGCCGAGTCCTGACTCTGTGCGGTATGAGTGCTGCTCTGGGCGCGTTTTTTGGAGCACCTCTTGGTGGAGCACTATTTGCCCTGGAACTTCCTCATCGTCGAGGACTGGAATACTATGAAGCGCTTATCCCATCTGTGCTTTCAGCAATTTTGAGCTTTTTTGTGTTCCGGTTCAATACAGGATTGACAATTGGCGGTCTGTATCAGTTTACGACAATTCCTCAGATCTCATTAATCGAACTAGGTCAAGGAGCATTCCTGGGGGCAGTAGGAGCGCTGACAGCTTTACTATTTGTCTTAATCTTCCGCAGCATCGGTCATCTAAGTGAGTATATCGCCCACCGCAAAATTTTCCTTGCTACTTTGGGGGGGCTATCTATCGGGTTGATAGCTTTGGCTTTTCCGCAAACACTGTTTTTCGGTGAAAAAGAGATCAACACCATCGTAGAGACAGGTGCAACTTTTGGAATTACAATACTGTTGTTAATCGCCTTGGCTAAAATGCTGGCAATTAGCTGCACTCTCCACTCTGGTTTCCGAGGAGGATTTATCTTCCCCCTGTTCTACATCGGTGCAGCGGTTGGCTTAGCAATCTCTCTAGCAGTTCCTCAAGTCCACCCGACAATTGGCATGCTCTGTATGATGGCAGCGGTGAATGTAGCAATCACTAAAACGCCTGTTAGTACCACTGTGATCCTTAGCGTGTTATCTGATACAGCATTGGTACCTGTGATTGTGATTGCCAGTTTTGTCAGTTTCGTCCTGACAAGCCAACTCTGCTTGATTAAAACTCAGCGATCGCGTACTGCCTTAGTAGGGGAATCACCGCTACCGATGTCGGTTCTCCCGAAAGGTGCGTGACGCATGTCTCCCAATTTTACTAACTTGCCCCAGGATGAAATCCAAGTCTGGCATTCCCTATACCAGGCTATTGGTAGAGCAACAGATTTTCAAAACGCCCTAGCTGTCGCGTTGAGCCGAGTCTGTGAGATAAGTAGCTGGGAATATGGAGAAGCTTGGATTCTCTCTCAGAAGGGCACGGTTCTAGAACTAAGCCCAGCTTGGTGTAAAAATTGTGGGGATAAAGTTGAGCTACTTGCCTTAGAGCAATTTCGGCTTTGCAGTGAAGGCTTTATCTTTCCCCCAAGTGTTGGCTTACCAGGACGAGTTTGGTCATCACAGCAACCTGAATGGATTAGTGATGCTTCAGCTCAGTCAGAAAACTTTTTTTTGCGCAATCAAATCGCTAAAGCTTTCGGCGTGAAAGCTGGATTTGGCGTGCCAGTCATTGCTGAATTGGAAGTGAGAGCTGTGCTTGTGTTTCTTACGTTCCAAGATCGCGACGAAGATCAGAAACTGGTTGAACTTGCAAAGGTCGTCGCAATGCAACTAGGACTGTTCTTAGTTAATGGTCCCTACTGAAAAGAGCTTCTCTTGGACTGAACGCTGCTGAGCTAGCTCGGACGCCAGTTTTAGTGCAGCTTTCATACTAGTGGCATCGGCAATTCCTTGACCTGCAATATCAAAGGCTGTGCCATGATCGGGTGAGGTACGGATGAATGGCAAGCCAATAGATGTGTTGACGGCTCGATCGAAGGCCAATTGTTTGACAGGGATTAAGCCTTGATCGTGATAGAGCGCAAGATAGGCATCATGAGCCTGGATGCGACTAGTCCTACCGTACCAAGCTTGAGCTGGCCTGATCCACATTGTATCTGGTGGAATTGGACCATCTAGTTGTAAGTGAGGACGAGCTTGACGCTCTTGCTCTATCCAAGGGATTAACCACTCTTGTTCTTCATGTCCTAGTTGACCCTGTTCGCCACTGTGAGGATTCAACCCGGCAATTGCAATTCTTGGTGATGCTAAACCAAAATCCTGTTGCAGGCATTCCACTAGCAAGTCGAGCTTTGTTGTCAATAACTGAGGTGTCAGGGTATCTGCCACCTGACGTAGAGGAATGTGGGTAGTGGCAAGCAGAGTGCGGAGGACAAAGCCATTGTAGGGGGACTGTGCTACAAATAACATCCCAAAGCGTTCTACATTAGAGTGCTGTGCAAGTAATTCAGTTTGACCTGGATAGTTGTGACCAGCTGCTTTCCAAGCTGATTTGGCGATTGGTCCAGTCACGATGCCTTGGAATTCACCCGCTTGAGTCTTTACGATCGCTGTTTCGAGATAGGCGAAACTTGCTGCTCCACTAGCAGCATTGCCCATACCAGTCTTAATTTGACGTAACTGTACGCTATCCGGTTCAATATCTAGAATAGACAACCGAGCTGGGTCTGCCAAAGGTGAAGACAGCTCATCTGGGCAAGGCTCGTGTTGTTGCTTAACGAGCTTGGCGTAGGTTTCCTGCAATATTAACTGGCTACCTACCACTGTTACCTGACACTGCTGAGTGACGACTGGATCTGCCAAAGCTTTCAAAACCACCTCTGGTCCTATCCCAGCTGGATCTCCCAACGTGAGTGCTAAACGCGGTAGGTTTTGTTGGCCTGATTTTACGGGGGCTGTTTTGTATGACTGTTCCATAGGAAAGATGGGCTAAACTAATTTACAATACTTTTCATTGGTCTAATCTTCATTGTTAATAAGACACTGGTAGACCAAGTTGAGTAGAATCATTCGCAAGGGATAACTGCACTCATGGGCGGAGAGATGTTCGAGGCGGCTGTTTTGTCCTTCACTTTAATCCTAGTGGGGATAGGTATGGGCTTTCTACTACTTAGAATTCAGGGTGACAACGAGGAAGCCCTTTAAGAGGAAGGGGGACAAGGAGACAAGGCGACAAGGGGACAAAGGGCAGGAATTATTCAAGGCTCTGTGGATTCTGCTAAGTCCCTCTTCTTCTACCTCCCCAAGTCGTCCCCCCATCACCTTGTCCCCGACGTTCTCCTGGAGGTCCCCTCCAGGAGCTGCGTCGGCTACGCCTTGTCCTCTTGTGATGTCTTCATAAACTTTTGTTAAACTTGAGTATTCTGATACTATATAAGTTAAAAAAGATTAAGATTCGTTACTAATCCCTCATGACCTTATTAATTGTCGGTGCCACTGGCACCTTGGGAAGACAGGTAGTTCGTCGGGCTCTCGATGAGGGGTATAACGTACGCTGTCTTGTCCGAAGTTTTAAGAAAGCTGCTTTCTTAAAAGAATGGGGCGCTGAACTCGTGCCAGGAGACCTATGCGACCCCCAAAGTCTACCACCTGCTCTAGATGGTATTACCACCGTAATCGATGCTGCAACTAGCCGTCCTACAGATTCACTTAGCATCAGACAAGTGGACTGGGAGGGTAAGGTAGCCTTGATTCAAGCAGCAAAAGCTGCAGGTGTAGAGCGCTTTATCTTTTTCTCCCTTTTGGATGCGGAAGAATATCCCAATGTACCGCTGATGGAAATCAAGCGATGTACTGAACTCTTCCTTGAAGAAGTAGGTCTGAATTACACAATCCTACGCCTCTGTGGCTTCATGCAAGGCTTGATTAGCCAGTATGCTGTGCCCATTCTAGAGCGTCAGGCTGTTTGGGTAACAGGCAATTCTTCTCCTATTGCCTACATGGATACACAAGACATCGCTAAGTTTGCTATCCGTGCTCTTTCAGTGCCAGAGACAGAAAACAAAACCTTTCCAGTGGTTGGTCCTCGTGCCTGGAGTGCAGAAGAGATCATTAGCATATGTGAGCGCTTGTCTGGACGAGAAGCTAGAGTGACGCGGATGCCGCTCAACTTATTACGTACAGTGCGTCGAGTGTCCCGCTTCTTTCAGTGGGGTTGGAACCTAGCTGATCGACTAGCTTTTACAGAAGTCTTAGTCAATGGTAAACCGCTGAATGCCGAGATGGAGCAAGTTTATCAAGTCTTTGGATTAGATCCTCAAGCAACTACCACCTTAGAAAACTATCTTCAAGAGTACTTCAGTCGAATTCTCAAAAAACTGAAAGAGTTGGATTATGAAAAAACTAAAACCAAAAAGCAGACGGCAAAAAGGAGTCCGATGAAAAAGTAAAGAGTAGCTATAGTGAAAATTTCACATTTTACTGTTCAAATGTGGAAATATATGGGGTTTCAAGTAAGTGTTTGTCTAGTGGACAGACTGGACAAACCATGAAAATTCATTAATGCTTATATTCCTACTCAAGTTGAAAGCTTGCGCCAGACGATTGGATAATACTGTCCAGTGAACGTTGTAAAATCGAAAGAAAAAGTATGCTGCTCAGGATTTCTCTGACAGATACCCATAATTCTTTGATCTGAGCCTTTAGGCATAACTTTTAACTTGACGGTTGCACTATAGAAAGGACAGGTGCTGTAAGTTTCCATCAAGAATATCTTTCCATTTTTGTTGCTTTTTAAGGTCATTTTACTTATAGAATAGTATCCTTTTTTCTTGAGAGAATAACCGATTCCGTAAACTAGAAAACTTAATGAAGTCAATAACCAAAAAGGGATAATCAAGAAGATTTTTGAGGGCAAAAATAACGTACAGATTAGCCCAATGATACCTGGTAATATTCCAAACGATCCCCATTTTATAAGACTTTCTGTAGTAAAGGGAAGCGAATTTATTGATCTTTCCTTGTATTGTACTAAGGGTTTAGAATCTCCCTTTAAGTTGCGTGTTACCCCAGCAGCACCCATACTTGCTATTTCGTCTGGGTTAGCCTCAACTGTTGAAGTACTGCGGCGAATATAAACAACATTTTTTCTCAATTTTCCATAATCTTTTTTGTCTAGAAATACTGGACGCTCCTGAACTGGTATAGTTATGATACCGAGTTGAAGTCCTTCAAATGGATACCCTCTATAGCAGAATTCTATAGGGCGTTGTGTCTTACTATTCACGAACTGTTGAGGGTTTGCATCGTCTAAATGGTGTTGAATGCCAACAACACGACTTCTATCTCCCTTTATCTCTTGAACTCCAATGAGTATATAAGCATCTGTTCTTCGCCAAGCATTAGTAAAAGCTAATATATCTTTAAGAAGTTCACTTTTCTGTTCATTACTAGCTTCATCAAAGGGATATTGAGCTACCTTAAAGTCCAGCGTTGTACTCTCATCTTCGTTCAATAACTGTTCCAGTAAAGTGTCATTCATAAGTTATCTAGCTTAAGCTACTAGGTATGAAACTCCACATAAATCAAAATTATATGAAATTTTTTATATATTGTGGCGTACCAGCCGGTATTTTCAGAGGAATCTAGAACTCATCTGCGGATGCTAAATGCTAACCAGCGAAGCATTGTTTTGGAGGCAATTGCTCAGCAGTTGTGTTTTGAGCCAACGGTGCTGGCTAGAAATCGCAAGCTGATGCGTCCTAACTCACTGGCTGGATGGGAACTGCGAATTGGTAACCTGCGCGTGTTTTACAATGTTTTTGAGTCATCTGAGTTAGTAGAAGTAGTTGCCGTTGGACTCAAGGAAGGAAATCGCATCTTTATTGCAGGTGAAGAGGTAGAACTATGACGAAGCCAACAGAGCCAAGAGAAATGAAAAGAATCCCCTACCCGAGTGAAGAACCTGTGAGGGTACCTAAAAATCAGGAAGTGGAAATTGAGGATGACTCTGAGACAATTGCTTTGTCTAACAATCCCAAGTTCCAGGCGATTCTCGAACGGTCACGTCAAAGTTTTAAGGAGAAGGGCGGAATCCCCTTAGAAGAGATTGAGCGAGAGTTGGGTTTAGATTAACTGCTCAAGGCTAGTTATTTAGTCTAAACTCCAGTACAATCAGAATCTTGTAAAAACTCAAGAATTGCCGCATTAACTGCTTCTGGGCAACCAGCAGAAGCATCGTGACCGCAGTTGTGGAGAATTTGTAATTTAGAGTTGGGAATAAGATCGCGCAACTTCTCTCCATCTGTAGCAGGGAACCAGCGATTTCCATATCACTACCGTTGGGACAAAGGGGCGATAATAGAACAGCAGGTCTGCAACGGCAAATCTGCGAGCGGTCGATCGCACGCCAACCGAATCTACGATTGTTCAGTAGGAGCAGGCAGCATGACGCAAACTAAATCTCGATTCACAAGCATTGAGGAATTTCTCGCGTATGACGATGGTACTAATACCCGTTACGAACTGATGAATGGGGTGTTAGTCGATATGGGGGCTGAAAGTACAACCAATACGATCATCGCTGGCTTTTTGTTTGCTGCGTTTCTTCAATTAGGGATTCCGGCTTATCGCATCGGATTCAGGCAGTGGATTGCGGTCAGCAGTTCCTCGGTGACGGCGCGAGATCCAGATCTGATCGTTCATTCGGAAGAGTCCTTCGCAGCGATCGATGGCTTGCCGCAAGCGTTGGTTGCGGCAGATGCACCCGTACCGCTAGTGGTGATTGAGATTGTGTCTCCGGGCAATCCAGGCAGCGAGAATTACGATCGCGATTATGTGGAGAAGCCACGCGAGTATGCAGCGCGAGGGATTCCGGAGTTCTGGCGAATTGACCCAGAGCGGACAGTGGTGACGGTGTTGAAGCTAGAAAATGGTGCTTATCAATCCAAGAATTTTCGTGGCAGTGATGTAATCGTGTCTCGGACATTCCCTAACTTGCAATTGACTGCCGAGCAGCTTCTGAGGGCGGGACGATGATCAGCGGTCACTTAAGAATCTTGTAAAAACTCAAGAATTGCCGCATTAACTGCTTCTGGACAACCAGCGGAAGCATCGTGACCGCAGTTGTGGAGAATTTGTAATCTGGAGTTGGGAATAAGATCGCGCAACTTCTCTCCATCTGTAGCAGGGAACCAGCGGTCTTGATCGCCCCATAGAATCAGTGTCGGGCAGGTAATAGTTGCCAGTTTGTTTTGGATGTTACTAATGAGATTGAGTTGATTTTGCTCTAGAAGTTCAATTTCTCGTGCTGCTAGTTGAAGTTCTTCAGTTAACTTGGCAACGGAACCAGGCAAGTAAATATATGGATAAGTAATCCAGTAAACCTCTTCTGGCGTCACCCCTGACCAATCCACCAACACCTCACGCCGTTCTACCCGCACGATTGCTCGCACTAGGGGAGAAAACAGGTAGGCTAAACGCAGACGATCGATCAATTGAATCAGTTCTAGTGGTACATAAGACAGCGATCGCATTCCCCGATTCGGCAACCGGATGGGGAAAATAGGCACATTGATGAGCACCAACCGAGCAAACAACTCTGGGTGAACTTGGACAACGGCTAAACTTGTCAGTGCCCCTAGTGATTCAGCAATGACAATAGCAGGTTCATCACAAACCGTCCGGATAATTCGCTCCAGCTCAACAACTTGATGACCAGGGTGTTCAGCATACTCTGGTTTAGTTGAAAAGCCGTGACCTTTGGCATCGAAACAAATCACTCGAAAATGCTGCGATAGTGGGTTGATACAGTGACGCCAACTATAGGACCAACTGCCAATACCATGCACTAAAATCAGCGGTTTGCCTTGACCTTTTTCTCCATAGGCAATTGATACAGGTTGCCCACTAACATCAGGAATAGTTAGGGTTTGTCGCCCTTGCGGAAATGTTGCTTGCCACCAATCCTGCATAACTTTTG
>JAFASY010000304.1 GCA_019244235.1 Chroococcidiopsidaceae cyanobacterium CP_BM_ER_R8_30 | reverse complement strand
AGGAACTAGAAACGATTGCTGCTGCTGTACGTGCTTATAAGGAAGTCGGTATTCGCGCTTTTGTTGGACCTCTGATTCAAGATGAATCACTGCCAGCTGGTCTACCAAATGGTATCTCCCAACGGCAACATCCAACTTACTTCCGCTCAACCGCTGCGACGCTGGAATTAATGGTAGAGGCTGTCACGCAATTCCATCGTCCAGACGAGGGTGTGAATATCTTAATCGCGCCAACGGGAATTCAACTCTGTTCGGATGCTCTATTCGCAGGATGCGTAGAACTAAGCGATCGCTTATCAATCTGCCGTCATGCCCACTTACTCGAAACTAAAGCGCAAAAACAACTGGCTCAAGAAAAGTACGGCTGTAGCGCTGTCGAATACTTGCGGCGAATGGGTTTTCTTAGCGATCACACCTCTTTAGCTCATTGTGTGTGGCTGAGTGATGCAGATATCGCGATTTTGGCAGAGACCCAATCTACAGTTGTGCATAACCCATTGAGTAACTTGCGCTTGGGCAGTGGTATAGCCCCAATCTTGAAGTATCGTCAAGCTGGAGTTAACGTGACTTTTGGCTGTGATGGTGCAGCTAGCAATGACTCTCAAGACTTGTTAGAAGCCATTAAGATTGGCTCTATCTTGCATAATCACACAGACCTAGACTACCACCACTGGCTGACACCGCGACAGGCTGTAGAAATGGCTTCACTGGGCGGAGCCAAGGGACTGAACATGGATGAACAGATGGGTTCTTTAACTATTGGTAAGAAAGCTGATCTAGTTCTCTACGATCTCAAAAGCTTGTCCCTGCTACCCCGCACCGATCCAATTGGCTTACTAGTTCTGGGGCGTCCTACCCAAGCCGTACACAGTGTTTGGATAAACGGCAAGCAGGTTGTGGATGATTATCAGGTGACAACCATCGATGTAGATAACTTGCGGCAACAGTTGTTCGATCGCAGTCACTGGCATCAGCGGCGATCACAGACTGTTGCTCAGATTGAATCTCACTATCGAGCTGTGCTAGGGTTACCAGAACGGGTATTGGGACACTCTTCTTGAACTTGTCAAGTCTCTTCTAGCTCCCCTACAGCTTCTGATTCCTCAGTTGCTTCATCTACGTTGGCTTGGATAACTGGCGCTTTGGGCTTCGTTGGTTTAGGACCTCGCATTAAAGCCGGATTCATAGGGGGTTGCCTGCCAGACTGCTGATCCTTCTGTTCGCCTCTACCTTTACCCTTCCCCTTACTTCTATCTTTAACAGGTCTTGGTCGAGGTACATCCTGGTTCACTGAGGATTCGGAGTTAGAGTCATGAATATCTTCAACAGTCGCAGGTTGAGCTTCTAGTCCCTCTTCGCTGGAATGACTGGCTGCAGCCATAGCCTCACGCTCGGACTTTTTAATAGGACGTTCCACCATGCTCAATGACTTCCTTAAAAGCTTATACTTACATATACAGTCTGACATTTTCTGAAAGCAGAACAGCAAGACAGCCTCTCCCTTCTGTGGTCGAAAGTCTTTATTGCCAATTTTTGTGCCCGGTCCTGGCTGTAGGTTTTGTAGCAGGTGGTCTACCCTTACCATTAGAGAAGGGATATCTGAACATTAGTCACAGGAAATGAATGATTTAGACCAATGCTATAGAGTGCTGGGGCTGAAGCCAGGAGCATCAATCGAAGAAGTGAACCAGGCTTATAAAGACTTGGCTTTCATTTGGCATCCTGACCGTATTCCCCCAGATAATTCTCGGCTACAGCAAAAAGCTCAGGAAAAATTGAAGGAACTTAATCAAGCCCGCGATCGATTACGGTCACTTCAACCATCCGTGTCACCTAAAAAGGCGGAAGCGAAGCCAGCACCCCCAGCTGCACCAAGGCGTCAAGAACCGCCGTCCCGTCCCCGTTATCAATCACCATCTCAGTATTACCATCACGTAAAGAAGCAGAGCCCTGATTTAAGCGGAGCAGACTTGAGGGGAGCAAACCTGAAAGAAAGAGACCTCTCAGGAAGAAACCTTAGTTACGCTAACCTCAGTTATGCAGACCTAAGCGATGCATTTCTGCACAGAGTAAATTTACAAGGAGCTACTTTGGAAAAAGCGAACCTCTTCAGAGCCAATTTGCTGCAGGCTAACCTCAGCCATGCCAATTTGCGCGACGCCAATCTCATTAGCGCTGATTTGAGTGGAGCCGATTTGCGTGGAGCCGATTTGCGCGGAGCTCAAGTTGGGTCAAAGAACCGACTCATGGTTAAATTGACCGGAACTAACTTGTCTGGGGCAATCATGCCCAATGGTGAAATTCATGAGTAGTAAGTAGGGAGGGTGACTCAAAGATTTCAGCAGATCCAGACTTTACCAGAACTAAACCTGCTCAGGACATGTTTAGCAAGGGACACTTCGTCATCTGTACCATCTACCATAACTAGAAACTCATCTCGCCAGGAGCTATGGCGAGCAACAATAGCTTGCTTGAAGGAAATCTTGGAAGTAGCTAGGGCCAAAATCAAACCACCACTAAACGCGCCAATTCCAGTCCCAGCGAAGATTATGGCTAGAGCTGTTCCAGTAGTTGTCCCAGCTGCTACAAGAAGACCCACACCTGGCACCATCAATATCCCAAGGCTGGCTAGCCAACCGAATATCGCGCCTAGCATGCCACCAGCGGCTGCACCAATTGCCGCTTCTTCTATAGCTTCAACCCGAGCGCGGGTTCTCCTAGTAGTATCAAGCGGTCCCTTATAGTCTACAGTTTTCGCAACAATAGAGATCTGAGCGATTAGTAGCCCAGCACGATTCAGTTCGCCAAGCACCTGCTCCGCCTCAAGACGGTTGGAAAATCTCCCGATAGCACACCTAGTTTGTCCCAAAAACATTTTTTCCACCTCCTGATAGTATGATCAAAGCGTTCTAGTCAGGAGCAAGAAATGTCTCATTCTTTTACAAAAGCGGTTGGATTCCCACGTCATCATCGGTTTAAGCACTCCCTAGGTGGTCCATTAATTCGTGTTGTTGGCAACATTGAGAAAGTCTTCCCCTCTTCTGATAATCACAATGGGGCAAATCATCAACACCTCATACTAAATAATATAACTGTTGAGTATAGCGAGGGAATGCCCAGTGACCTACAAGTCTCGGACGAAATTTTTGTAGCAGTCCGATTTGGTGATGACGAGGGGTTAGTAGATCCTGTACCGTTTGAAGCAGGGAAAAAGACCCGAATCCAGGGAGAGTACATTGATTCTGCTGAAGCCTATCCTACCGCTGATAACCCTTCAAGACTTCCCGTATTGCATTTTACTCATCATCCAGTTGGATTTGTTGAGTTTCCTGTCGATAAT
Source organism: Chroococcidiopsidaceae cyanobacterium CP_BM_ER_R8_30 (assembly GCA_019244235.1). GTDB lineage: Bacteria > Cyanobacteriota > Cyanobacteriia > Cyanobacteriales > Chroococcidiopsidaceae > JAFAVL01. The sequence continues at coordinate 5,670 of JAFASY010000304.1, read as the reverse complement.
GCTTCCCCTACCCTCCACTACAGCTAATAATTCAACGAGTTATTTATTAAAGAAACAGCAAGCTTTAATTATTTGTAGTATCTACTTCCATCCAACTGATAATATTGCAAGTAACAGTATCTTCGCCTTTAATACCTTTTGAATTTCTTATTGCTTCAATTGTCTCATAAACATCCTCTAATGTTACTAAATCTCCGTTTACATTTCTAATCATATGTCCAAATAGAGGAGCGCTATCCTTGTAAGATAATGCATATGAAAAATAGTATGTTTTCATACTTGGTTAGCTTTGTTGGAAGTATAGATTTCATTTAGTTCTTTAACCATTGTATGTATTGAGTCTCCTACTCTGAATAGGACAGCTTTAAATACTATGCTGAATCAAGACGGGACGGAATCAATAATCAATGTATCTGAGGTAGTTACATCACCGTTTCAGTCCTTCCTGCAAGAATTGTATCTCAAGTATAAACCCCTATGCCATGGCGTTTTAGCAAGCTATATCCCTGAGTTGACAAAGGTTAACCCTGACTTATTCAGCATCTGTGCTGTTACTGTAGATGGTCAGGTTCATGAGGTTGGCGATTACCATCAGCTTTTCACAATCCAGTCAATCTCAAAAGTGTTTGTCTACGGAATGATGCTTGAGGAGCATGGTCGCGATTACGTTCTCACTAAAGTTGGTGTTGAGCCAACTGGAGATGACTTTAACTCAATTATTCTAGATGAGAGTTCAAAGCGGCCCTACAACCCAATGGTAAATGCTGGAGCAATCGCCACAACTAGCCTGATTAAGGGTTCGGGTCCGACCGAGCGGCTCAACCGAATGCTAGACATGTTTCGGCGCTACATAGGTCATGAAATTTTTATTGATATTTCCGTGTTCATGTCAGAACGGACGACTGGGCATCGTAACCGAGCGATGGCACACTTGATGCGTAACTTTGGCATGATTGATGAAAAAATTGACGAAGCACTAGACCTCTACTTCCAACAGTGTTCTCTGTTAGTTAATTGCCACGATTTGGCAGTGATGGCGGCAACTTTAGCTAATAAGGGCATTAATCCCATCACTCAAGAACAAGCAGTCGCTAGCTGTTACATCAAAGACATCCTTAGTGTAATGTACACTTGTGGCATGTACAACTTTGCCGGTGAGTGGGCATATAAAGTTGGTCTCCCTGCCAAAAGTGGTGTTTCCGGCGGGATTGTTGTCATTGTGCCAAATCAGCTTGGTATTGGGGTATTCTCACCGCTGCTTGATGAGCGAGGTAACAGTGTTCGAGGGGTTAAAGTCTGTGAAGAACTTTCTCAGAGGCTAGGGCTACACTTGTTTGACTGTTCAATAGATGGTGCGAAAGTTATCGAATCTCTATCTAGTCATACAAGGTAGGTGTTGATTTGTGGTCACTAGCAATACCTCCGTTGTTTGGCTATCTAAGGGTTTAGAGAAAAAATAACCTTGCCCAAATTTGCATTCCCAACTTAAGAGTTGATCTACCTGCTGGCGAGTTTCTACTCCTTCAGCAATCACCTCCATCTTCAAATTTTTGGCAAGCGCTATGATAGTACGAACGATCTCCATTTTTTCCAGATCAGCACCTAAATCCATGATGAAGGAACGGTCAATCTTTAACGTATCAATGGGAAAGCGATGTAAATAACTTAAAGATGAGTAACCAGTACCAAAATCATCTAAGGAAATCCGAATACCCAGTGCTTGCAATTGTAAAAGCATAGTTGTTGCCACTTCTGCATTTTCCATGAGTGCGCTTTCGGTAAGCTCTAGCTTTAAGCTGTAGGCGTTAAGCTTAGTCTCCTGAAGAATTTGTTTGATTTGCTCACTCAAATCAGGTTGTGAAAACTGTTTGCCAGATATATTTACACTAATTGTCAAAGGCTCGGTTTCCGGACATCTGAGTTTCCAAGCACGCATCTGACTACAGGCTTCGCGCAAGACCCACCAGCCAAGTGAGACAATGAGTCCAGTTTCCTCCGCTAACGGAATGAACTCAGCCGGAGAAACCAAACCCTTATCTGGGTGCTGCCAACGCACAAGCGCCTCAAAGCCAGTTATTCTGCCACTCTCCAACAATACAATCGGTTGGTAGTTAAGTCTAAGCTCTTCGCGTTCAATTGCCCGTCTCAACTCGGTCTCCAAATGCGAGGGCTTTGACGCCTGGGCATACATACTCGTGTCAAAGACTTGATAACGTGTCTGACCAAGACAAAGGGCTTTGGCACGATACATAGCAACATCTGCATCTCGTAAGACATCCTCTGGAAACACATGATGAGTTGTATTCAGGGCAATGCCAATACTGGTAGTGACAAAAACCTCTTGTCCTTTTACCTGAAAAGGCAGAATCAGTGCCTTTTGAATCCGCTCGGCTACAAGGATGGCATTGTTAATATCTTTGATATCCTCAAGCAGGACCACGAATTCATCTCCGCCAATACGCGCAATTGTATCTTCAGGGCGCAGACATTTCTTCAACCGACAAGCAAAATCAATCAGTAGTTGGTCTGCCATAGAGTGCCCAAGAGTGTCATTGATTGCCTTAAAGCGATCCATATCCAGAAACAGCAAGGCAAATAAGTATTCCTGATGCCTTTTTGAGTAGATGAATGCCTGCTTTACCCGATCCATGAGCAAGGCCCGGTTTGGCAGGTCGGTGAGAGAATCGTGAAAGGCATTGTGCAGCAGCTTCTCCTCAGCTCGCTTACGCTCATTGATTTCGTTTTGCAAAATAACGTTTGCTGCTTCCAATTGTGCTGGACTGGGCAAGGCTACTGCCTTAGGCATCGATGGTATCAGCAACATAGCCGTAGACACAGAAGCTATGGCGGTGATGACCTTAAAAAAACCTGATAGCCAATAATCAGGATGCCACAGGGTCCAAATCTCCATGACATGAGTTGTGCCACAAGCAACGATAAATGCTCCAAACAGCAGGAATATCCAGTCAAAAGGCAAATCTTTTCGCTTGCGAACAAAATAAACCAGCATCAGTGGAATTGAATAATATGCCAGTGCAATCAGCGAATCTGAGACAACGTGTAGCCATACCAGACCTGGTTTCCAGAGATAACAATGCCCATGAGGAATAAACTGTTCAGAGATCGGAAATTTGTTGAACAACTTTGGCATAACAACCCTAATCATGCAGTTTCCCATCTGGCATAGTAGCATCCTGCAAATTTGCCCCTGCTATGTATGCCCCCCAGACATTGGCTCCTTGCAAATTTGCCCCAGTTAGGTCAGCCCCAGTTAGATCTGTCATTCTCAATTCTGCCTGACTCAAGACCGCGCCTCTAAGATTAGCCCCAAACAGGTTAGCTCCACTGAGGTTGGCTCCGCTAAGGTTGGCTCCACTGAGGTTGGCTCGCGTTAGGGATGCTTCTCTCAAATTAGTCCCAACTAAGTCTGATTGGCTCAAGTCAACTTCACTCAGGGATGCTTCTTGCAAAGAAGCTCCACTCAAATTCACCCCGCTAAGGGAAGTGCCAACTAGGTGAACACCTTTGAAATCTCTTTCTCCTGCTGCATACTTTCTTAGAAGCTCCGACGCATCCATAGCAACTGCTCATGCCAATAACTTGTCTGTATTTTGACGTAGTTTACAACGCAAATTGCAATAAAACAGATGCTAGGCCACCCAAAAAGTTCAGAAAATTTGACCCGTTTTTGGGTTTAAATGCGGGAGTTTGCACTTGCTGAATCAAGGCTTGTGCTGTTTGGTAGCCTTGTATATTACCTTGAGCTAAAAAGAGTCTCTGAGCTATTTGGGCATCTTGAATCGCTCCAGATGGGTCTGATAGCTGGAAGCGAGCAGCACCACGAGCTATGTAAGCAGGGGCAAAGTTAGGTTTAAGAGTCAGTGCTTGATCAAAATGCTCAATTGCTCCTGTAGGGTCCCCTTTATCGGCTTCTGCTACACCCCATCTATAAAAGTCTTCTGATTTACCAACTTGAAGTGGGATGCCAATCGCTCCTTGAAAGTCAGCTGCGCTCGCCTTGACTCCAGTCACGTTGGCATTTACTAGGTAAGAATCTCGAAAGTCAGCTCCACTCAGGTTAGCTCCACTCATCTTGGCTCCACTCAAGTTGGCACCATATAAAGAAGCTCCACTGAGGTTAGCCCCACTGAGGTCAGCCCCACTGAGGTTAGCACGGCTAAGATTGGCTCCACTGAGATTAGCGCCATTTAGATTGGCCCCAGATAAGTTAGCCATGACTAATCCGGCATTGCTTAGGTTGCAGGATATACAGTTTTTGGTTGCCAATAGCTGTCTGGTTTGGTCAACGTTTTCAGATAGGGCTGGGGATACCAGACAGATAGTCGTTAGCAGTGCAGTGGTAGCTACGATGGGGGATTTCATTATTGTGGAAGACGGGACCAGAAGGTAGGCTCAATAGCGGGATTTTAACTCATGTAGCTTCTATCGTCCACCTAGAAGGGAGCGTAATATATTTGCATCTTGGACTGGTTGATATATTACGCTTCCCTCAAAGTGAGGTGATAGTTATCGGAAAAGCCCATGCAACACACTCGTCATGACCGCAAATGTTTAATTCTTAGTCTTTCTATGTTAGTGCAAATTTAGTTAGAAACGGTATTATAAATATTTTTTTGTTATTCATCTAATACTGTTATAGGTATTGCCACATTAAGGACCAAAATTGTATTTCGTATTACTAGAAAATGAGAACATACTGTGTAAACTCATATTCGGATTGGAGATAATACTATTTTTCATGCATTTTGTAATCTAAAGCTTATCGATTGCTGCCGATAAGAGATTGGGTTTAGGGATCTAAACTCAAAGTTTAGTGTTGCAAAAGTGAGTGAGATAAGCTGGATGTGTGATACGTATATATCTCTCCAAAATCAGATTAGTTTATTTGCATTTACTTAACAATTGAAATATATTCTGAAGCACTACAAAAATGATTCAAAATGAGTTGAAGGATTTCGTTAACTGTCTTTGTAAGTGGGTACATTATGATTAACTTGCTAGCAAGAATTTTATCTTTACATTCCAAATTGATATATCAGATTTGGGAAATTTTCAAGCGACGCTCACTAATAACCTTTGCCACCCTATTTGCTATTGGTTTAAGCCTCAGTTTACTGATTACTGCCTGCAATTCGGCTGATAGCTCTACAAGTTCTACATCTTCTAATACTAGCCCTTCAAGACAAGCCCAAACCCTGCGAGTCGGTTATCAGAAAGGAGCAACTGTCCTTAATTTATTAAAAACTCAGGGAGCTTTAGAGAAACGGCTAAAACATCAAGGAATCTCAGTGGAGTGGTCAGACTTTGTTGCTGGTCCTCAGATGCTGGAAGCACTTAATGTTGGCAGTATTGACTTTGGTTTGGTCGGAGAAACCCCCCCAATATTCGCTCAAGCGGCTGGAGCACCATTGGTTTATGTAGCTTATGAGCCGTCTAGTCCAGCAGCAGAAGCTATCCTGGTGCGGCAGAATTCTCCAATTCGCAGAGTGGCTGATTTGAAGGGAAAGAGGGTTGCCCTCAATAAAGGCTCAAACGTTCATTACTTATTAGTTCGTGCATTGGAATCGGCAGGATTGAAATATAGCGATATCAAACCTGCTTTTTTACCTCCTGGTGATGCCAGAGCTGTGTTTGAGCAAGGCAGCGTCG
>JAFASY010000282.1 GCA_019244235.1 Chroococcidiopsidaceae cyanobacterium CP_BM_ER_R8_30 | reverse complement strand
AAATTTACCATACAACATGTTGACGGTAAACTGCAACACCCTGGCGGCAATTCATCACCCGATAAATCGGGCGACTTCTTGCCGAAGACAGTTAAACAAGAAATGGATGCTCAACTTTCTTGAGTATGTTCGAGTCATACAAAAGCGAAGAGAGAGTAAGAGAAGTATGACAGCCTGTCTTTTGACACTGATAGATGCTTCACTCAGCATGAAGAAGGTTATGGCTCTCACACTCTGAAGCGAAAAAGTGTTAGATCTGCTGTTGGTAATGACCCTAGGATTCCTAGGGAGTTTCGGACACTGCGCTGGTATGTGTGGTCCGCTGACCGTGGCGTTCTCACTTACTTATGGGCGGCAAGCATCTCTAAATTGGAGACAACAGCTGTACTTTCACGGTCTGCTCAATCTGGGACGTGTACTCAGCTATGTGCTACTTGGAGCTGGGATTGGAGCACTCAGTTCAGTACTGGTTGCTAGCGGACAACTGGCTGGCATTGGTAGTGGAGTCCGCCAAGGAATTGCTATATTGACTGGGATGATGCTGATCTGGTTTGGATTGGCACAGATTGTACCAGAACTCATCCCGCGCATTCCTCTGTTGCGCTACCTCAGATGGCATAACCGGATCAGCGCGGCAATGACCAGCCTTTCACTACAACCCAAATGGTGGACACCAGCTCTCTTGGGAATCGCTTGGGGACTCGTGCCCTGCGGTTTTTTATATGCAGCTCAGATTAAGGCAGCCTCGTCGGGTAACCTATGGGCTGGAGGGGCTACCATGCTGGCTTTTGGTTTAGGGACGATGCCAGTCATGCTGGGGGTAGGAGTGTCGGCTTCTTTAGTTAGTGCCGATCGGCGCAGCCAATTATTTCGTATGGGAGGTTGGGTCACTCTCATTATCGGAGTCCTGACATTGCTGCGCACCGGAGATATGGTGGATTATACGGGTCATGCAGCACTGTTCTGTCTAACGCTGGCATTGCTAGCGCGTCCTCTGAGCCGCTTCTTTCCACAACTGTTGCGCTATCGGCGTGGACTTGGGGTAGGGGCTTTTGTTTTGTCCCTCGCTCACACTAGTCACATGCTCGACCACGCCCTCGACTGGAACCTTAATGCCTTGTCTTTCATGTTGCCAGTGTATCAGGTAGGGATGTGGGCGGGTATCTTGGCTGTGGCGTTGATGACTCCTGCTGCACTGACTAGTTTTGACCGGATGGTAAAGATTTTAGGAAAACACTGGCGACACATTCATCTGCTCACCGTCCCAGCGTTGGTTCTATGTGCCATTCACATTGTGCTGACAGGTTCGCACTATCTCGGCAACTTAGAGTGGACTTGGGCTAATAAGCTGCGGGTCATTCTCTTAGTAGCCAGTACTTTGGGAGTATTGCTAGTCCGCTCTCGCTTCGTTTGGTCACTTTTATCACTAGAGAGGTTTTATGCTTCATCGCTTAATGACAAGAAATAAAAAATGGGGATGGCTACTATTCTTAGGCTTGTTGGTGGCTCCAGCCTCAGCCCACACTGTCAAAGTTTCTGGAGATGTGGCTGCTCTTTTTCACATCAACCCGAATCACAATCCTAGAGCTGGGCAACCGTCTCTAGCCTGGTTTGCACTCACTCGCAGAGGCGGGCAGCAGATTCCATTTGAGCAATGTAATTGTAAACTAGCAGTCTACCCCGAACCCCATCAGGAAGGCTCTCAACCATTGCTAGAGCCGACTCTCAAGCCAGTAGCAGCCGACCAGTATCAAGGTATCCCCGGAGCCTACATCACCTTTCCCAAAGCTGGCAATTATGAACTGGAGTTGAGCGGCACACCAAAAGCTGGAGCCACTTTTAAACCGTTTACGCTTTCATACGAAGTCACAGTACAGCCAGGGGGCTCTTCTGCCCCTAGCAATTCTGGGGGGATGAACATGGAACATTAACCGATATTATCAAATTAAGTTGGTATAAAACCAAACGATTTCTATTTTTATTAGAGTTGATTTAACTATACTGCTCTGGGTGAGTTACTCCCACCTAGAGTCTCTAAAAAATTAGCAGAAACTAGAATCCGAATGCTGCCAAGTATTCTGGCTTAAAATAGTGACTAATTTATACATAAACTAGACATATGATATACGTTAGACATAACTCCTTTAATTTTTTCTATGAGATATTTTATCGTAATATCTAAGTAGCACTAATAATGAAATCCTCTGTAGAAAACGATGTGATTATTGTTGGTGGAGGTCCAGCAGGCTCCACTGTAGGCGCGTTGCTAGCAATGAAAAATCGACGGGTTTTATTACTAGAATCTGAAAAATTTCCCCGTTATCATATTGGTGAATCCCTAGTTCCCGGCGTATTGCCAGTGCTAGATGAGTTGCAGGTACTAGACAAGGTGAGAGCGCATGGCTTCATTCAGAAAAATGGGATTACCTTTGTTTGGGGAAAGAATAGCGAAACGTGGACTATCCGTTTTGACGAAAAGAGCCCAGCTGCCAAAAAGTATGGTTCCACTTTTCAAGTTATCCGATCAGAATTTGATAATTTACTGCTGCGCCATGCGGAAAGTCAGGGAGTTGATGTTCGCGAAGAACATAAAGTTATTGATGTCATATTCGAGGGTGATCGCTGTAACGGAGTTAAGTATATAAACTCTCAAGGGGAAGTTAAAGAAGCTCGGGCCTCTTATGTAGTAGATGCCAGCGGTCAGGCAGCTGTGTTGGGAAAGTATTTTGATATAGTTGATTACGATCCGAGACTAAAGAGTGTAGCAACTTGGGCTTACTTCAAAGGAGTTGCTCCAGAAATAGAAGAAAGAAGAGGCAATATTTTAGTTGAAAGTACTCCTTATGGTTGGTTGTGGGTCATTCCTCAACACAATGAACGAACAAGTGTTGGCTGGGTTGCCTGGGCTACAAAGTATAAAGAGTTGTTGGATGGAAGTATTGCCACAACCTTTGCAAAAGTATTAGCTAGCAGTAGCGAAGCTCATCGTCGCCTTGAGGAAGCGCAACAAGATTCAGAAATTTACTCTACTCGCGATTGGTCTTATCGCTGTCGGCAGTTGACTGGACCAGGCTTTTTAATGGTAGGTGATGCTGCTGGCTTTGTTGACCCCCTGTTTTCAACTGGCGTCTGGCTTGCTACTAAAGCTGCCAGTTTGGGAGCGCAAATCATCAATGAGTTACTAGAAAACCCAGCGCGGGAACAGGAATGCATGACATTTTACGAGGCTAGCTACCAGCATTTCCTCGGTCAAATCTTAGATTTTGTTCGCTATTTCTATGACTCCTCCAGAACTCAGAAGGAGTACTTCTATAAAGCACAAGGAATTCTTGATTCAGAGAAAAAAGATACTGCTAGAAGCGACTTTATCCAGTTAATCTCTGGGGTTTCTGGGCTGCACCGCTTTCTGGAGAGCGGAGGTAATGCTCCTATTGGTGTCGAGTACCAGAAAGGATGACACCGCTCTTCTTAGGGGATGCATAGTGAGGTTGGTGAAAGTATCTTTGCTACTTTTAGAGCGCATCAAGAGATTGACAAAAATAACCTTCTGTGGGAGTAGTGAAAGTGCTATGTCAAAATAGCTAGCTCTAGAACGCGGAAACTACTTAGGGATTAGATTAAAGAATTATGGAGCGACGCACTTTTTTAAGCTTGATGGGGCTGGGGTGGCTAGCAACTTCTTTCCCTATGGTGGTCGCTGCTTTCCTGGACAAGCAGCAACCAAAAACGGCAGCTCCTAGTGATTTCAAACCTGTAGGTACAGTCTCTCAGCTAGAGAGCAATGGGCAAATATCACTCAAGCAATTCTTTGGCCCTGAACCAATTCTAGTTGTACGCGAGCCGAAGACTGCTAAAGTTATAGCAGTCAATCCCACCTGCACCCATCGTGGGTGTCTTATTAACTGGAAAGCGCAGGAAGAGGTCTTTGACTGCCCTTGTCATCACTCTCAGTTTAGTGTAAACGGGCAAGTGTTACGCGGTCCTGCCGATGATCCACTACAAACTTATACAGTTGAAGTGCAAGGGCAGCAAGTTTTGGTGAAGCAGCCGACACTGTAGCCCAGTTAAACCGTTCCTAAAAACCTGTACAAATCTATCCAAGTAGATTTGTACAGGTTTTTATTCCTACTTCAGCCATGGACTTCGGAGTCTTCATGTCAGTAGGCGTAAATTCCGGTTGAACTAAGCGTACAAGATTTAGGGCTGCGTTTAAGTCTCTGTCTATCTCGAAGCCACATTCACTACAAGTGAAAACTCTTTCAGATAAACTTAGACTTTCTTTCTTGCAGCTACAGTGGTTGCAAGTTTTAGAACTGGCAAACCACCTGTCAGACAGAACTAGCTTAGAACCGTAAAGTTTGGTCTTATATTCTAGCTGACGACGGAACTCATAAAACCCAGAATCACTGACAGATTTAGCTAAATGACCAAATGCAATCATTCCTTTTACATTCAAATCCTCAATTACTATCTGACCGTGGTTCTTAGCCAAGCGAGTAGTAAGTTTATGAATGAAATCTTTACGGACACTTGCTATTTGGGCTTGTAGTCTAGCTACCTTGACCTGAGCTTTTCTGTAGTTGTTTGAGTTCAGTTCTTTGTTGCGATTTCCCCACTGAATTTTAGCAAGTTGCTTCTCCAAAGCCTTGTATGGTCTGGGAGATTCGATTTCTTCTCCAGTGGATAAGGTAGCAAATCGGAGTAAACCTAAATCAACTCCAACAGCACTAGTTGCTGTTGAAACAGACTCTTCCACTTCTATCTTGTAAGAGATAAACCACTTGTCAGCTTGACGACTAATCATTACTGACTTAGGTCTATATCCTACTGGCAGATGCTCGAAAGTTTTGAGAACACCTATTACTGGAACTTGAATCTTACTCTGACTAATAACTTTGATTGTTCCATCTAGAGTAAAGCTATCATTCCTAAACTTTTTCTTGAAGTTAGGAAAGCCAGATGTCCCAGCAAAGAATCTGTCAAACGCTGTTCTCAGACTGCGTAATGCATTCTGAGGTGCTGATTTGGAAGACTCATAATACCAGGGATTTTCTGGCTTTACTATTGCTACTAACCATTTGTGTAAGTCAATAGCGGATGGAAACTTAATCTTTTTGTCTGGATTCTGTTTGTTATGTTCCAGTATCTGCTGACACAAACCCAAGCCCCAGTTATAGGCATGACGGCTTGTCCCAGCGTGCTTGGCCAAGGCTATCAGCTGAATGCTATTGAGCTTTAACTGGGTCTTGAATCCAAGTATCATATAATAGATTTTACCAGGTTTTAGTAGATTTGTAGCGATTTAACGCGAACTGCTCAGACCCCCTATCACTTGTGGAATATCTGTGCCGCAAGGCAATAATAATGCTTCCATGCTTGGATTCTAGCGCTCGATCTACTACTAAAATGTCATTGGGTGGGAGATGAATTGCTCCATTTAGGTAAAGGGGGTCTACCTGTGGTAAGGATTGATCCTATTCACGCCCATTAGGGACAAACATGCCAGAAACTCAATCGTCCCCTTCACTCCGGCAGATTGCCGTGGTTTTTCGGTTCGCAGGCTGGATCAGCTTGTGGATTCAGCTAGTCCTGGGGATAATTTCAGTCATAGTTTTGCTATTTGCTAACTTTAGTCGTGGTGTGGCGGGTACCCAAAACCAGCAAAGTTCGGGGACGGGGTTTGGTATCTTCTTTGCAGTGATTGGAGTTGCGCTCCTGGGCTTAGGCGTGTATTTCGCTTTTCGCTATGCAAGAATCGGCAGAAGCCTACAGTCTTCCAATGTTAACCAACGTCCGCGCAAAGCCGACACAATTCGTATCTTATGGTTTGGATTGACAGCGAATTTGGTAGGAATGTTACTGACTATTGTAGGAGCGCAAGCTATTGCTGGCGCTCTCCTACTCAGGTCATTGTCTCTACCCCAAGGCGTTGGGGCAGTGCTTTCTAACCCCGCAGAGGTCATCCGTCCAGTGGATATATTTGTAGTACAAGCGAATACAAATATCGTTGCTGCCCACTTTGCTGGATTAGTGGCTTCTCTGGTTCTGCTCAATCGGGTGAAGTGACGGAGAAAGGAGGGAGTGGAGGAGGGGAGGAGTGGGGGTAAGATGGGTGAGTAAGTAATGAATGATCAAGAGAAGCGTTAAAAAGATCTGTGTTGGATATTAAGCAGATTCGGGAAAATCCACAAGTGGTGCAGGAGTTGTTGAATCGTCGCGGTAATTATGACATTCAGCCCGTCTTGCAGTTGGACCGAGAACAACGGAAACTGGAGGGAATGAGATCGCAACTCCAAGCTAAGAGTAACGAGATTGGTAGACTAGTTGGTCAGAAAATTAAAGCTCTAGGCAATCCTCAAGCTCCGGAAATTGAGGCTCTGCGGCAAGAAGGTAATGCTATTAAAGTTCAGTTGAGTGAACTCGAACCGCAGGAAAAAGACCTAAGGACTCAGATAGAAGCTCTCTTGCTATCGCTTCCTAACTTACCCAGTGATTCCACACCTGTTGGTAGGAATGAGGATGATAACGTAGAGGTGCGACGTTGGGGTGAAGAGTATATTCCCTCTAACCCCAATCTCTTGCCTCATTGGGAACTGGGCGAAAGCTTGGGTATTCTTAACTTCGAGCGTTCTGCCAAAGTTGCCCAGAGCCGTTTTGTGACTCTTATGGGAGTTGGTGCTGCTCTCGAACGGGCTCTGATTCAGTTCATGCTCGATCGGCAAGTGGCAGCTGGTTATGTTGAGGTAATTCCCCCGTTTCTGATTAACACTCAGTCACTTACCGCAACGGGGCAACTGCCAAAGTTTGCTGAAGAAAGTTTCAAATGTGACCAAGATGACCTGTGGCTCACTCCTACTGCGGAAGTTCCTCTTGTCAATCTCTATCGCGACGAAATCCTAGCGGCGGAAGATCTGCCGATCTATCACTGTGCTTATACCCCTTGTTTTCGCCGCGAGGCTGGTAGCTATGGGCGAGATACAAGAGGTTTGATTCGGCTGCATCAATTTAACAAAGTTGAGCTGGTGAAACTGGTTCATCCCACAACCTCTGAGTCAGAACATCAAAAGCTAGTGCAGGATGCTGAGGCTATATTGCAAGCGTTGCAATTGCCATACAGAGTGGTTGAGTTGTGTAGTGGCGATCTTGGGTTTTCAGCGGCAAAGACTTATGATTTGGAGGTTTGGCTACCTTCATCCGGTAAATACAGAGAAATCTCTAGCTGTTCCAATTGCCAAGATTTTCAAGCCCGACGTGGTGGTATACGCTTTAAAGAGGCTGGAAAGAAAGGTACTCAACTCGTGCATACTCTCAATGGTTCCGGCTTAGCAGTCGGTCGCACTATGGCGGCAATCTTAGAGAATTATCAACAATCAGATGGGAAAACGGTGCGAATACCTGCAGCGCTACAACCATACCTACAGCGCGAGTTCCTTTAACTTGTGTGACATTCTAGAATTGAAGAATGTTGAATAAGATTAAAATTTGCTATGTCAGTTTTGGCAGCGATCGCAGTTTTAGCTCTCCTCATCGTGGTACATGAACTGGGACACTTCATTGCCGCAAGATCTCAGGGGATTCACGTTAATCGCTTTTCTCTGGGCTTTGGTCCTATTTTGTGGAAATACCAAGGTGCAGAAACAGAATACGCTATCCGAGCGTTTCCTCTAGGTGGTTTTGTCGGCTTCCCAGATGACGATCCTGATAGCAAAATTTCCCCTGAAGATCCAAATCTACTCCGTAATCGCCCAGTTCTCGATCGGGCAATTGTGATTAGCGCTGGTGTCATCGCCAATTTAATTTTCGCTTACTTCTTGCTGGTAACACAGGCTGGAATCGTGGGCATCCCGCAATTGCACTCCCAACCTGGGGTGATAATAGCTAGCGTGTTCACAGAGGAAAATGCACCCTCAGCTGACATTAAACCAGAAGACGTTGCTTTAGCAGCAGCTAAGGCTGGCATCAAACCGAGAGATGTTGTCTTGGCAGCAGAGGGCAAAAAACTAGGAGCTGCTCAGGAAGCGCTTGAGTCTCTGACGCGGGTGATCCAACAGCATCCCAACCAGCCTTTAACGCTTTTGATTCAACGGGAAGATGAAAAACCATTCAACCTTACCGTCACTCCAGAGCAGGCGCGCGATGGCAAAGGTCGGATTGGCGTCCAGCTAGCTCCTAATGGCAAACTGGTACGCCACCCTGCCGCTAATGTGGTAGATGCTTTTTATCAGGGAGCTGCTGAGTTTCAGCGAATTGCAATCCTCACAGTTCAGGGCTTTGAACAGCTCATTAGCAACTTCAGTCAGACAGCCAGTCAAGTAGCTGGTCCTGTAAAGATCGTGGAGATTGGTGCTGGTATAGCGCATTCTGATGCAAGCAGTCTGTTTCAATTCGCGGCTTTGATTAGCATTAACCTTGCCATAATCAATATTTTGCCCTTGCCAGCCTTGGATGGCGGTCAGTTAGCCTTCCTGTTAATTGAGGGACTGCGGGGAAAACCATTGCCCACCCATATTCAAGATGGTGTTATGCAAACCGGACTAATGGTGTTGCTGGGTTTGGGAATCTTCCTGATTGTGCGTGACACAGCTAATTTGCCATGGATTCAGCAGTTATTCTAGTCAACGGTGAGACGGCGCTCTTGGGAGGGTTTCCCTCCGCAGGCGACCGCGAATCCGAAGGGTACACCGCCCTTGCACAGCGGGCAAAGCTGCTCATGACCCATTCCGCGGTCAGTTCTTCTTGGTTTTCAGTTAGCAAAAAGCTCTTGCGGTAGAAATTTCTATGAGCATTACTACTCGTAAGTGGTCAGCAAAAAAACAGCATGCCTTGGAGATTCTGATTCGCTTGAAGCGTCTCTATCCTGATGCTACCTGTACACTAAACTACTCAACACCAGTGCAGCTACTGGTAGCAACTATACTCTCAGCTCAATGTACTGATGAACGAGTCAATCAAGTAACGCCAGAACTATTCTTGCGGTTTCCTGATGCAGCTGCCCTGGCAGAGGCAGATCTCGTTGAGTTAGAAACTTTGGTGCGTTCTACAGGGTTCTATCGTAATAAGGCAAAGAATATTCAAGCTGCCTGTCGCCAGATAGTTACCAAATTCAATGGTCAAGTACCAAAGGTGATGGAGCATCTGCTGCAATTGCCAGGAGTGGCGCGGAAGACGGCAAATGTCGTTCTTGCCCATGCTTATGGCATCAATGCTGGAGTGACAGTGGATACCCATGTCAAGCGGCTTAGCCAACGCTTGGGACTGACTGTAGCCACAGATCCAATTCATATCGAGCGAGATCTAATGCGATTATTGCCGCAGGAAGACTGGGAAAATTGGTCAATTCGGCTCATTTATCACGGTCGAGCCATCTGTAAAGCCCGCAATCCTGCTTGCTATGCTTGCATACTCTCTGACTTATGCCCCTCGGCTAATTTGTTAGATGTAGCTGAAGTCTCACACTAGCCTGGATGAGAGAGCTGAATCCCCCCCTACCGGATTGAACTTCTCAGAAGATAAAGCTTAAATGAAAGGCCTAGACCCATTAAAAACTCAAATGTCTAGAGTATTTATTTGGTTATGGTTACAGTCATGTTTTCTAGCTGGCAGCACGGAATAATCCAGCCGCATTTGGCAATGCATGTTCCTGATGGCTTTTTGAGCCTACCTGTGCTTTTGGTCACCTGGATTATTGCCGTTGGTCTAATTGCTATATCTCTGAAGCGGGCACAGGCAGAATACAAGGAAAGAGCCGTACCCTTGATGGGAGTTTGTGCTGCCTTTATTTTTGCCGCTCAAATGGTTAACTTTCCAATTCCTGGCGGTACATCTGGTCACCTTTTAGGCGGCACTCTAGCGGCATCTTTGCTAGGACCATGGGCTGGCTCTCTAGTGATGACTTCGGTGTTCATTGTACAGGGAGCTGTATTTCAAGATGGTGGCTTAACGGCGTTAGGAGCCAATATCTTCAACATGGGGTTGATTGGCACTTTTGGTGGCTACTATCTCTACCGCACAATTCGGTTTGCTATTGGTCGTGATAGTTTGAACGGAATGGTAATTGGCATAGCAGTCGCGGCTTGGACTAGTGTCGTAGTGGCAGCAATTGTATGTGCGTTTGAGCTAGCTCTGTCAGGCACAGTCCCATTACCAGTGGCTCTCGTGGCGATGGCTTCTTGGCACGTACTCATCGGTATCGGCGAGGCGTTGATCTCAGTGGTAGTTGTGAGTTTCATTTGGCGGTCGCGACCCGATTTATTCTATGATCCTCCCCGTCGTAAGGCTCCTTTGTCAGCTTCTCGTTTCTGACCTTTGCATTTAAGAGATTTATTAGAACTAACTGAGACCAACGTTTATGAGTCATGACGACATTTCACGCACCCGTAACCGCGCCCTGCTCGTTACTGGTTTAGGTATTGCCTTACTTGTGGCTATTTTTCTTTCTCCCTTTGCTAGCCAGAGCCCGGACGGTTTAGACAGAGTTGCAAAAGATCAAGGGTTTAACAAAAAAGAGCAAGAGGAAACACCTGCCAAAAAGTTGCCATTCTATGCAGTTTTTGATTCCTACGCCCTGAGATTTGTTCCAGGATATGACAAGGAGGGGGGCATTTCTAGTAAAGTTGCGACTTCCCTAGCAGGTGTAGCAGGAACATTAGCGACTTTTGGCTTAGCTTGGGGAATTGGCAAACTTGCTGTTAGAGGTTCTAGTTCATCTCCACGAGGTAACGATCCTTACTCAGAAGATTCAGAACGGCGGCCTTAAAAGAGTTAGGAAGTAACAATGCTACTGCACGTTGGGGCATTTCATCTTGACATTGATAGCAAACAGACAACTCCCTGGCATCAGTTGGCTCCTCGAACCCGGATCTTGTGTACAGTTCTGTTTGTATTTGCGATTGTCCTGACCCCAAATGGACATTGGTGGACCTGGGCAATTTATGGCTTAGCCACAATGAGCCTATTATGGCTAGCTCAAGTCACCCTGTCGGTACTACTGAAACGGTTGGCAGTCGAGTTCACCTTTATTGGTGTTGTTCTCCTTGGGACTTTGTTCCGAGGAGGCGGCAAGCTTCTCTGGGCTTGGGGACCATTGCAGATAACAACAGTGGGTTTGACCATTTTGGGCAGTGTAACGCTCAAGGCACTACTATCGCTGTTGGTCTTCAATATATTGACCCTGACAACTGCAGTGCCAGCCCTATTGCATGCCTTAATTGAGCTGCGAGTCCCACCGTTACTGGTGGCAATTTTGACATCGATGTATCGCTATATAGGTGTTTTAAACGCAGAGTTTAATGCTATGCGACGAGCAGCGGTATGTCGCAACTTGATGAGCAGCAAACGTTGGCAACGCTTAGTGATTGGCAACATGTTCGGCTCGTTGTTTATCCGCACTTATGGGCGGGGGGAGCGAGTGTATCAGGCAATGCTATCGCGAGGTTATCAGGGGCTACCACAGGTTGAGAAAGTATCACCAGGTAAACGCGGTGACATTGTGGCTTTGACTTTGACGGTCATTCTAGCCCTACTAGGACAATTGATCTACTGGCCTCGATAATATTTATCCACATTGTCTCAATGCACCATAATCCGATTTCAATAGAAAATTTGAGCTATACCTACCCTGACGGAACTCAGGCTTTAAGGGGAGTTAATCTATCAATTCGAGCAACTGAACGGGTGGCATTAATCGGAGCTAATGGTTCGGGAAAGTCTACGTTGCAGTTACACCTAAATGGTATCCTCTTACCTCAAGAGGGGCAGGTGATGATTGGTGAATGGGCTGTCTGCTCAGAGCATTTGTCATCAATTCGCAATTTTGTTGGACTCGTATTTCAGAATCCAGACGATCAGCTGTTCATGCCCACAGTTTTGGAGGATGTGGCTTTTGGTCCGATGAATCTAGGCTTGAGAGACCAAGAGCTAAAGGAACGAGTGCTGCAAGCGTTGAGAGCAGTTAATCTTGACCCAGAGTGGTACGGAGAACGAAACACTGATAACTTATCTGGTGGCGAAAAGAAACGAGTTGCGATCGCCGGGGTACTAGCAATGAACCCGCAGGTATTGGTATTTGATGAACCTTCTGCCCAGCTTGACCCGCGTTCTCGGCGTCAGTTGATCGAGTTATTGCAAACCTTACCCTTGACTCAACTGATTGCCACGCATGATTTAGATCTAGCCTTGGAATTATGCGATCGCACAGTTGTTTTGAGTCAAGGACAGGTCGTGTTTGATGGTGAGACTGAGCGAGTCATGAGTAATCCAGATTTTTTGGTGCAACATGCTTTAGAATCACCACTATGCTACAGTCGCCCTTACTGTCAGCTTGAACATGCCCCTGCTCTTTTGTCCTCTTCTATTCCCCTTTAAGCAGGTTAATATGGAGAATGGTGTCTTTGATTGGAAACAACTGTAGGATTTATGGCTAAAAAGAGCATGATTGAGCGCGAGAAAAAGCGCGAAAGGATAGTGGCAAAGTATACTGATAAGCGGCAAGCTTTGCTCGAACAGTTTGAGAATGCGACCTCACAGCGGGAGAAGTTAGAGATACATCGGCAAATCCAACAGCTGCCTCGCAGCAGCAGTCGCACTCGTCTAAGAAACCGTTGCTGGGTTACTGGTCGTTCTAGAGGCTACTACCGCGACTTTGGTCTTTCTCGTCATGTGTTTCGAGAATGGGCGCATGAAGGTCTTTTACCCGGTGTTGTTAAGTCTAGTTGGTAGTTATTGTCCACAACAGCGGTCGAGTCCTAGGCTGTCTAAGAGGAGATCGCTAACGGCGTTGGCGATCGCAAACTCTCCATAAAAACTCTGGGAAAAATCAAAAGCCTGCATCTCTGTGACAATGGCAATGACAAGAGATCCAAGGTCGTCTTCCCCTTCCATGCGCTGTCGTACAAAAATCTGAGCTGCTTGTAGGGCTATTTGTTGATTAACTGGTTCGGGAAGAAATTCTTTGTCAAGCCATCTTTGTAAAGTTTCTTGCAGCCATTTGCCCTCTTGTTCGGGGTTTTGTGCAGGGGGCAAGGTAATAGGTGGAATTGGTTCAAACATCTCATAGCTCAGCTACTTAAAGACGCAATTGTCTAATATGGAATTTAACATTCCTGCCATCATCGAGGGATACGCTCAGGGATATTTTCTGATGGCTGATGAATCCAAGGATTTGAGGTGGTACTCCAGCCGCGAACGCACTTTGATTCCCTTAGATGCAAGATTCCGCTACCCTAAGTCGCTACAGCGCGTCCTCAACTCTGAGCGGTTTACTGTAGCTATTAACCGAGACTTCAAGGCTGTTGTTGCTGGGTGTGCTGACCGAGATATGACTTGGATTTCACCAGAGTTAAAAGAACTCTACTGGGCTCTTTATCAAACGGGCTGGGCCTATAGCTTTGAAACTTGGTCCGGCTCTCAGTTGGCAGGGGGAATTTTAGGGATTGTAATTGGGGGAGCCTTTATTGGGGAATCGATGTTCTATCGAATTAGCGAAGGGTCGAAAGTAGCGATGGTGAAGTTGGTTGAACGGCTGCGAGCTCGTCAATTTGTTTTCTTTGACGCCCAAATGATGAATCCCCATCTCGAACGCTTTGGAGCTTACGTGGTTAGCACTCAACAGTATCAAAATCTGCTCAAGCAGGCTTTACAGTGTAGCTGTTCGCTTATGTGATGAACTGCACTAGTACAAGACCGTACAATTTGTTGTGATTTATGTCAGGGCTACACTGTGGTGCTGACCTGCTTTAACAGAGCTTTCTTTGTGATACCATCATCAGGCTTTGCCATAGCAAGATCAGTAAAAAAAGACACTTAATCAGCTCTATTAAAATCCGATGACTCCATGAGTCGTTACCCTTACTAGCTAGAAAGCATGTCCAATAATCCTAAATCACCCTTGAGCAATAATTCTGAAATCCAAACAGCTTCCACCTTAAAACGAATCTTATTGGTTGAGAATGACGATAATAATCGGGAATTGCTGTCTGAGTTGCTCAGCTATCACGGTTACTCCATTCTCGCTCTTGCTGGTAGTTCTGACTTTTTTGAAGCAGTATCAGGTTTCCGACCCAACCTAATCTTACTTGACTTGAAGTTAGATGAAAATAACGGTTACACTTTACTCGAAGAAATCAGACGCAATGAGGAGTACCAAGACATTCCTATTATTGTGATTTCAGCATATGCTTTCAAAGCTCAAATCCAACGGGCATATAACCTTGGAGTCAACGGTTACATAATTAAGCCTATAAACGTTAGCGATTTAACCCAAGCAATTCAAGACCAGTTGCACAGAAAAGGACAGAGCGGAGCCGACTGCGGGAGTGAAGGGAATCTTCTTTGAGAACGTCAAAGACAAGTGGACAAGGCAAAGCCGACGCAGCTTCTTCTAGTTAAGAGAAGGAGAACATCGGGGAATAGAGGATAAGAAAACAGAAAGAAGACCCTGCTCCTCAGATAAAATATACTACCCTAGGTGAAAAAGAGCTTTAACGCAACTTGAGGAGAATGTCTAGAGTGAAAACCTTGTTTCTCAGCCCTCCTTCCTTCGATGGGTTTGACGGAGGTGCAGGTTCTAGATACCAAGCTAGGCGGGAAATTACCTCCTTCTGGTACCCTACATGGCTAGCCCAGCCAGCTGCACTTGTGCCAAATAGCAAGCTGGTGGATGCTCCCCCCCATGGACAGACGGTAGAAGACGTACTGAAAATTGCCAAAGACTACGAATTGGTGATCGTACACACTAGCACTCCATCTTTAGCCAATGATGCGAAGTGTGCTGAGGCACTGAAAGCCCAGAATCCAGATGTGAAAGTTGGTTTTATCGGAGCGCATGTCGCTGTCATGCCAGAACAGACGCTACGCGAACATCAAGTCATTGACTTTGTGTGTCGGCATGAATTCGACTATACATGTAAAGAGTTGGCAGAAGATCGCCCCTGGGATCAGATCAAAGGTTTGAGCTATCGCGATCACCATGGTAACTTACAGCACAATTCAGACCGAGAACTAATCCATGATTGGGATGCGATGCCTAGTGTCCTGCCAGTCTACGCCCGTGACTTAGACATTACAAAGTATTTCATTGGGTATTTACTTCATCCATATGTCTCATTTTATACTGGACGCGGTTGCCCAGCCAAATGTACTTTCTGCTTGTGGCCTCAAACCATTGGCGGCCATTTGTACCGTACTAAAAGTCCAGAGGCTGTTGGACGGGAGATGGCAGAAGCTAAAGCTATCTTTGGTGACAAGGTGCGCGAATACATGTTTGATGATGACACCTTTACGATCGACCGTCAGCGAGCGATCGCAATTAGCGAACACATGAAGCGGCTCAAGCTCACTTGGAGCTGTAACGCCCGTGCCAACTTAGATTACGACACGCTCAAGCAGCTGCGTGACAATGGCTTGCGATTACTGCTAGTTGGTTTTGAGTCCGGCAACCAGGAAGTTCTGAACCGGATTAAAAAAGGCATTA
The DNA here is from genome assembly GCA_019244235.1 of Chroococcidiopsidaceae cyanobacterium CP_BM_ER_R8_30. Taxonomy (GTDB): domain Bacteria; phylum Cyanobacteriota; class Cyanobacteriia; order Cyanobacteriales; family Chroococcidiopsidaceae; genus JAFAVL01. Next base: position 24,886 of record JAFASY010000282.1, on the reverse strand, counting down.
AGTTGGAGGGGGCGCGGGAATTTATGAAGAACTGCCGCAAACTGGGCATTACCGTCCACGGCACCTTCATTATTGGTCTACCAATCGAAACCCGTGAAACAGTCGAAGAGACAATCCGCTTTGCTTGCGAAATTAACCCACACACCATTCAGGTTTCGATTGCCGCACCCTACCCTGGCACAGAACTCTACGAACAAGCCAAAGCGAACAACTGGTTCGCTGACAATACACTCGTCGCCAGCTCTGGGATTCAAACTTCAACATTGCAATATCCAGCCCTTTCCAGTGCGCAAATAGAGGACGCTGTTGAGCAGATGTACCGCCAGTTTTACTTCCGCCCTAAAGCTATCTTCCCAATTCTGCGTGAGATGCTTACTGACCGACAGATGCTGGTGCGTCGCCTCCGTGAAGGTGGGGAATTTTTCTCTTACTTAAAAGAACGGCGTACTCAGCAAGCTGCCGCTCATGTAGGGGTAAGGCAGTTGGCACAATAGGCAATCTCCCACCTACAGCTTTACAGTTGGTGGGAGTATCTGACAATTGAAGGTAAAGAATAATGCGGAAATTCTAGTAGCTAAGATAAAGAAACATTGCTCCATCTCGTCCTACCGATGACTGCAACTTTCCTCCCGCAATTTCCTCGTCTCAATGCCCCTACGCTGCAACACCTGCCAAATGGTCTAACGATAGTTGCAGAACAGATGCCAGTTGAAGCCGTTAACCTTAGCTTATGGATTGCAATTGGCTCAGCTATTGAGTCAGACGCCATCAACGGCATGGCTCATTTTCTAGAACACATGATCTTTAAAGGAACAAAACAGCTTCCTAGCGGCGAGTTTGAGCGGCGGATTGAGGAACGAGGAGCTGTGACTAATGCTGCCACTAGTCAGGACTACACTCACTACTACATCACAACTGCTCCTCAAGATTTTGCTGAGCTAGCACCGCTGCAAATCGAGGTTGTTCTCAACAGCCTCATCCCTGATGATGCATTTGAACGGGAGCGATTGGTCATCTTGGAAGAGATTCGCCGCTTTGAAGATAATCCCCGCCGTCGCACATTTCAACAGGCTATGCAGACAGCTTTTGAACATTTGCCATATCGGCGTTCAGTGCTGGGACCAACTCAAGTCATTTCAGAGCTTCAGCCTCAGCAGATGCGCGATTTTCACACCAATTGGTATCAACCGAGCAACATGACAGCCGTGGCAGTTGGCAATCTGCCAGTAGAGGAATTAATTCAGATTGTGGCAGATGGATTCACTGTGTCTAGGAGTCAGGGCTTAAGAAATATTAATCTCCCCGAATCTGAATTACCTTTCACTAGCATAGTTCGGCGGGAGTTGGTTGACGATAGCCTACAGCAAGCACGGTTGGTCATGGTTTGGCGAGTGCCAGGGCTAAGCCAAATTCATCAGACTTATGCCTTAGATGTGTTAGCAGCAATTTTAGGTCAGGGGCGAACATCACGACTAGTAAAGGATCTACGGGAAGATCGGGGGCTCGTTTCTCAAATTTCTGCCAGCAACATGACACAAAAGTTGCAGGGGACATTTTATATTACAGCAACTCTACCAACAGAAAATTTAGCGACAGTAGAAGCTAGAATCGCGGATCACCTGCACATTATTCAGACAGAACCCGTAAAGGAGGCAGAGCTTATCCGTGTCCGTACTCAAGTCGCGAACCGATTTGTTTTTGGAAATGAAACACCAAGTGATCGCAGTGGTTTGTATGGGTATTATCAATCGATGTTAGGGGACTTAGAACCAGCCTTTAACTACCCAGCAAGCATTCATACCCTGGATACTGCTGACTTGCTAAAGGCAGCTCAGCTGTATCTATCAAGTACTGCCTACGGAGTTGTTGCCCTCAAACCATCTCAGTCATAACTTATGTGGACAGAGATTGCCGATCGGATTGTCGAGGTGACAGAACAAGATTTTGTTGTTGAGCGATGTCAACCTGTTAGTGGGGGCTGCATTAACCAAGGCTATGCAGTCAGTGGGCGAGATCGCACCTACTTCGTTAAGCTCAACCAAGTATCGCAAGTTGGCATGTTTGAGGCTGAAGCCATTGGCTTAAAGCAAATGTTAGCAACAGCTACGATCCGCGTTCCACAACCGATTTGCTGGGGAATAGCAAAGGAATCTGCTTACATTGCACTAGAGTGGCTAGAACTAGGACATGGCACTCCCCAGGCTTGGGAGGAGATGGGACGGAAACTGGCAGCCATGCATCAAACCACTAGCAGCAAAGGTTTCGGCTGGGAACAGAATAACAGTATTGGGTCTACTCCACAAATTAACAACTGGACGGCGGACTGGGCAGAATTCTACGCCAACTATCGACTGGGTTATCAATTCCAGCAAGCAGAGCGGCGTGGTGGTCAGTTTTTGGGGCAAGCAAAGTTAATAGCAGCTATTCCCAAAATACTTGCAGAACATCAAGTTCAACCCTCCCTAGTACATGGTGATTTATGGGGTGGAAATGCAGCTTTTACCGTATTAGAAGAACCAGTCATTTTTGACCCAGCCACGTATTTCGGTGATCGCGAAGTCGATATCGCTATGACTGAACTTTTTGGTGGTTTCCCGACTGCATTCTATCGGGGTTATAACGAGGTCTTTCCCTTAGCACTAGGCTACAAGCAGCGAAAAATACTTTACAACTTATACCATATTCTAAATCACTTCAACCTATTCGGTGGTGGTTATAAATCACAGGCCGAGCGAATGATATCGCAGATTCTCAGTTTTATATAGCAACCCATGCAGAAGTTAGAAAGTTTCCTCTGCGTTCTCAGCGTACGCCAGTCGCCTACGGAGGGAAACCCTCCTGCAGCGCTGGCTCCTCTGTGGTTCGTTAACGAAAATATTGTTCAAAAAACAAATAGGACTACTACAGGATTTATATCTAAGCCTGAAGATAGGGCATTTTTCATGACGAAGAGCTTAATATGGGATTAGTTGTATTTAACTAATTTTGAGAAAAACCTATGTTTACTGATCAAGTATTAAGTCCAGATGAATTAAGCCATTGGAGTACGGAAGAACTGAAGCAGAAAGTCTTGCACCTAACTCAAAACCAAGACACAAAACCTTTGAGCCAAAAAGTACTGTTTTATAAAAATTCGTTAGCCCCACTTGTTGAGGAATTGAGTCAGCGTAACCCATTCAAGAGGGTTGAAGAGCAATTATCTATTGTTCCTGGGGTATGGACACCTGTGTGGTCAACTATACCTTTTCAAGATGTTTTGCCAGGGCGTATACGCGAACAGTCATATCAAATTTTTCATGACAATGGTTATTACGCTAATATTGCTCGTTATGTTCCAGGTTATAAACTACCTTTGTTACAAAAGATATCCTCAATTCTGGTAGCTTACGACTTAATGCTGATTCAGAGTTTTGAGGTAGTAGATGATCGGTGGCATATTAAAAATATTGGGATAAAACAAGCTGTTAGAGTTGGCGCAATTCCTCTCAACATCAACAAAGCAGAAGATTGGTTTACCAATTTTATTAATTCTCAGCCGAGCAGCAACTTACAAACGACGGAAACGAAAGAAGTACCGGAACTTAAAAATTTAGATAGAAATACTGCCAAAAGTTTCAAAAGAGCTTTTTTGGCAACTCCTCGATTTGAACACCTGTATATAGACAGTAACTTTCGCATTGTTAAGACTCAGCGGGAAACTAAACAACGAGCTTCTTATACGATTGCTATTCGCAGGAAATGAAATGAAATTGATTTTTCACCGTTACCTGCTTCAAATACTATCTACTTGTTCAAACGGGTTTGTAGAAAATACAGACATATAGGAAGACTCACAGGCGAAGTATGGGATACTATCACCGTCGCACAGCAAGGGAGTCAAGACTTATGTCTAATGAAAACTTAGGGAACCGTCCAGATAGTCGTATTCTGGATCAGGTTCTGGGTCAGGCACGTAATCCTACAGCCAAAGCTCATAATAATTTGAACCCGGAGCCGCTGGAAAATCAGTCCATAACAAGGGCTAACCGCGAGATCAGGCGTCTTTACGGTTGGTTGGGATTATTGACAGGCTTCTCTGTTCTAGCAATCGGTCTTTTAGCCGGAGTTGTATTCTGGTCGAAGCTACAGCAAGATCGACTGCAACAACAGTTTTCGTCCGTCACTGCTGATAAAGCTGAGCTTGAACACATTAACAATAATCTACAAAGTCAAATCAATAACTTAAATAGTTGGGCAAGATTACTTGGACAGGATATCAGTTCGTTAAACCAGCAAATATCCAGAGGATTACCAAATCAAGTGAAAGGGATACAGAAAGACATCTCTACCATCAAAACCTCTTTACAAAAGGTTGAGGCTACTGCCACGACTCGGCAGCAGATATCTCAAGATCTACACTCAACTTCTTTGCACTCTCAGAATAGACGAGGGGGTTCCTCTCGACGGTAAATAAAGAGTGTGGTGGTTGCCACTCAGATCAAGAAGTTGACTGGCAGTATAATCAATAGACAATTTGCTTCGCTTTTAAATGGTCCCGCAACTGACTCGGAGCATAAACACCATCCTCGGTAATGATGGCTGTAATTAATTCAGCAGGCGTGACATCAAATGCTGGATTGTAGAACTCCACGTTTCTTTCTGGAGTCAGGATCGACTTACCGACCTGATAAATTTCAGCTGGATCTCGCTCTTCAATCGGAATTTGGCTACCAGTCGCTAACTCAAAATCAATTGTCGATAGGGGAGCAGCTACGAAGAAGGGAATATTATGAGCCTTGGCAACCAGTGCCAGACTATAGGTGCCAATCTTATTAGCAGTATCACCATTGGTAGCAATGCGATCGGCACCAACAACAACAGCATCGATAAGACTTTGTTGCATACAGTGGGCTGCCATGCTGTCGGTAATCACTGTCACAGGAATGCCTTCTTGGACGCACTCCCAAGCGGTCAATTTTGCTCCCTGCAAACGGGGACGGGTTTCTCCAGCATAGACTCTTGCCAATCGACCTTCACGCCATGCAGAACGGACAACTCCTAACGCTGTACCGTAACCAGCTGTTGCTAGGGCTCCAGCGTTGCAATGAGTCATAATCCTTAGTTGTTCCGGGGAGTTTGGTAAAACCTCCAAACCGCGATCGCCAATTTCTTGGCAAGTTTGCAAATCCTCAAGATTAATCTTCTGGGCTGTTTCTAGCAAAATTGCTTTAACATTATCTACCGTCTCCAGCGACTCATATGCCGTTTTCAGCATCCGTCCGATTGCCCAAAAGAGATTAACTGCCGTCGGACGAGTTGCTTTCAAGCTTTGAGCAACTTCCTCCAACTGACTCAAAAACTTCTCTCGCTCTGTTGTCTGAATCTCCCGCGCTCCCAGGTACATCCCATAGGCAGCTGCAACGCCAATTGCTGGTGCCCCTCGGACAATCATAGTTTTAATTGCCCGTGCCATATCCTTGCAGCAACTGATTTCGACAAACGTATACTCTACAGGCAGCCGCGTTTGGTCAATCAGTAAAACTGAGTCTCCGTTCCAAATAACTGGGTATACCTGGGTTGTGGGAGAAGTCATAGAGATGTTGGGGATAGATTTTAGTTCTCAGTCTAATCCAAAATCTCCACTTGATTAGCTGACGGTTGAGAGTTGGTTGCTGAAGAAAGCTTGCAATACTTGCTCAGCTATTTGTGGGCTAGTCAACCCCAATGCCGCCTTGGATTGATCTGGTTTTGCATGATCGACTAGTACATCGGGTACGCCAATTCGCCTAACTGGTACTACCACATTGGCATCCAGCAGCGCTTCAGCAACAGCTGAACCAAAGCCACCCATGAGACAGCCTTCTTCTAGAGTGACAACCCGACCAATTTCTTTTGCCAAAGGCAAAATCAACTCGGTATCAAGTGGCTTAGCAAACCGGGCATTGATGACACTAGCTTCAATCCCATGTTCACTCAGAATTTCAGCAACCTGCATGGCAGGATAGACCATCGAGCCATAGCCCACCAGAAGCACATCATCTCCTTGTCTTAAGATTTCACCTTTACCAATTGGTAGTGGTTCCCAGCCTTCTTCCATTAATGGCACACCATAGCCGTTACCACGCGGGTATCGCATGGCAATCGGACCATCTGTGTAGTTGACGCCAGTCACCACCATCTGTTGGAGTTCGGCTTCATCTTTGGGAGCCATCAGCACCATGTTGGGGAGGCAACGCAGATAGGCAATGTCATACATTCCCTGGTGGGTAGGACCATCTTGACCAACAATTCCGGCTCTGTCTAGACAGAAGAAGACGGGTAAGTTTTGGATGCAGACATCGTGGCTAATCTGGTCATAGGCACGCTGCAAGAAAGTGGAGTAGATGGCGGCAACTGGGCGCATGCCTTCACAGGCTAAGCCAGCTGCTAAGGTAACGGCGTGTTGCTCTGCAATTCCGACATCAATGTATTGCTGAGGCAGCTTAGCTTGGAGTTTATCTAGTCCTGTACCAGTTGCCATCGCCGCAGTAATGCCAATGATTTTGGGATTGTTTTCTGCCAGTTTGACTAGGGCGTGCGCAAAGACTTTGGAATATCCGGGGGGCTTAGGTGAGCTTACGGGAACGGCTTTACCAGTTGTGAGATTGAACGGGGTTTGAGCGTGGTAGCCCACCTTGTCATTTTCAGCAATCTCATAGCCCTTGCCTTTGACTGTTGCCACATGCACTAGTACCGGACCAGTGTATTGATGTGCCTGCTCGAAAGTGGCAATGAGTTCTGCCAGATTATGACCATCCACAGGTCCCATGTAGGTAAAGCCTAGTTCTTCGAATACTGCTCCTACCTTTGGTACTGCAAGCCGCTTCATCCCTTCTTTTATGCGTCCCAGCTCTGGAGAGAGGGAATCACCAACAAAGGGAAGTTGCTTGACCTGTTCTTGTATGTTTTCAGAAAGGAACTGAACTGGTGGACTGAGACGCATCTTGTTAAGGTGCCGAGAAATCGCGCCAACATTGGGTGAGATTGACATCTCGTTGTCATTCAGCACCACAAGTAGGTTAGTTTTGGGCAAGTGACCAGCGTGATTAATTGCTTCCAATGCCATGCCGCCAGTCAGGGCACCGTCACCGATGACTGCTACGACTTTGAACTTTTCGCCATTTAAGTCCCGTGCCATCGCCATGCCTAGTGCAGCCGAGATGCTAGTCGAAGCATGACCAGCTCCAAAGTGATCGAATTTGCTCTCACACCGTTTAAGATAGCCAGCAATGCCATCTTTTTGCCGCAAAGTGTGGAAGCGACCATATCGACCAGTCAGCAGCTTATGTGGATAGGCTTGGTGACCTACATCCCAGATGACTTTATCGAAATCTAAGTCTAGAGTTTGGTAAAGCGCTAGCGTCAGTTCCACCACACCTAACCCTGGACCGAGATGGCCGCCGCTCTCCGCCACAGTCTGCAGATGTTTTTCCCGAATTTGACGGGCAATTTGCTGTAGTTGACGAATTGACAAACCATGCAACTGGTTGGGATGGGTGATTTCACTCAAGTGCATATTGGGGTACTCTCTACGTTTCGTCTATTGATTGACCCACTGAAGACCACTGCCAGACGAGTTTGGCAATGGTGATTGGGGCGATCGTACTTACCTTCCTCACTCTAAAGTATTTTATGCACCATAAATGCTTAGATGCTGGTGTAGCAAACAGACTTTTAATACTACAGACCTGAGGCTTAACATCTCCCCAACCCTAGTAGCAAGGATTGGCACTACAGCTTTCTAATGTCACAAACCTCTAGAGAACTCTACGGCAACGGGGACCACATCTTTTAGTACTCACCACGCAGTTATGAAATTAAAATGAAAATTTCCTCCAACTATAAGCGGAGAATTGAAAAAATCTTCTTTTATAAGCTAGATAGATAAAATCACCAATATTTAATAAACATGTGTGGAAACTCTTCGCTTAAACCTGAAAGTCATACATCAGACAATGGTTGCTCTAAGTAGAGCAACCAGCTTATGAAAGCGAGACTTAGGTCTGCTGTTCTCATGAGAATATTATTATTTTTCATTGCAGCGGCTGCTGTTAGAATACAAATGCCTTGTTCCAAACACGTAGTAGCAGTAAGTGCAGCAATACCCGTAGGGATCTGCTGAGCAAAACCTATGGAAGGTTTGTAAGACAAGGCCTTACCGATGTGCGTAGCATCAAAGATAGGCACTTTACACAAAAATAACCTAAATTTAACTTGTAAAATTAACTATGAATTTAAAATTATTCTTCGAACAGCAAAAGAAAATCTTTTTAGCCCGGATTAGACAATTGTAGAAGTTAAACACAAACTATGACCGTGAATGTATATTTCTTGTAAGAGGAATTAAGCTATGGCTAAAGCATCAAGAACAGAATAGGGAGTAAGAAATTTTAAATGGTAGAAAATATTGTTTGCTAGTAGAAGCAGCCTGCTCTTCAAGTCTCTTACTACCGAACTAAGTTACACAAGTCATTAGCCGATGAAAGCACTAAATTATCACTTTGCTTTGGGTCGTTCCCTTAACCTAGAAAGTATTAACCGAGAGGCTCAAGCCGGCAACTGTCCTCAGCACGTGCTCTGGCAGGTTAGCCAACAACTTAATGGAGCCGTTATCCACCAACCAGGACAGCGGGAGATCCTACCTGTAGATAGAATATGCGCTAAAGTCATTAGTCGCCCTGAGCATTGGGCTCTGGCTCGTACATTATCCTCACAGCTTACTAGCGAGGACTTAGTGTTCTGTAGTGGCGAAGATATCGGCATTCCTGTGGCCACTCTCTGTGGGAACAAGCACCCAAAACCCAGAATCGTTGTCTTTATCCATAGTATTAACCGACCCCGCGGTTGGGCAGCGTTAAAGTTGTTCTCTGCATCGAGCCGAATCGACCTATTTATTACCAATGCTCGAACTCAGGTTAACTTTCTCCGTCGCTACCTGGACCTACCTGAAAATCGCATCTGCATAATGCTGGAGCAGACGGACACGGCTTTCTTTACACCAGGTCCTGTTTCACCAAACAAGCCGCGTCCAATGATTGCCAGCGTCGGACTAGAGTATCGAGACTATCGAATCCTTGCTGATGTGACTAAAGATCTAGACATAGATGTGAAGATTAGCGGTTTTTCCCATGATGTCTCGTCTCTAGCAGGGCAGTTTCCCAAGACGATGCCAGCCAATATGTCTCAAAGATTTTACCCCTGGTCAGAGTTAGTGCAACTTTACCGTGATGCGGATCTGGTTGTACTTAGCCTTTTGGAAAATAACGCTACTGCTGGTGTCACTACCCTGCTCGAAGCGATGTCCTGTCGTCGACCAGTAGTGGTCTCCCAGACTCAAGGTTTAATTGACTATCTTGAAACTCCAGGCACTGTCACTTGCGTCAAACCGGGTGATGCAGCTGGACTGCGACAAGCAATTGTCAATCTGTTGCAAAATCCTGAGCAAGCCGAAGCACAGGCTCAGCGCGGCTACGAACTTGTTCTTAGCCAGCACAATAGTGAACAATATGCCAAAGCTCTTGCTGCTCTTCTGATAGGAGAGAGTATGAAAGGTAGTCGAGCAGTAGAGTATCTACCGTTATCTTCTTGATAAACGGCAAATGCAAAAATCTTATTGAAGGTTTTGTACATTTAAACATCACATAGCATAAATCTTGGTCAAGGGTACCGATTTAACTTTTGCCCCATCACGAAGTCTGTTCCTGCTAACGGCAACTTCGCCATTGCTGAAGCTGAGAGCGTCAATGCCACTAAATCTTCTCGCTCTAAATTATGTACGTCAGACTTACCACAAGCTCTAGCTAGGCTCTGCACTTCCATCACTAGGGATTGCAGATAATTCGCTACATGTGTTGTAGCTGATTCTATTGGCAACCTTTGCATCAACTCCTCATCTTGGGTGGTGATCCCTACTGGACACATGCCTGTATGGCAATGATGGCAGTGGTAGGGTTCTGTACCTAACTTATGGTAGTCTTCAATGTAGATAGGTTTATTGCATCCCATCGCAATCAAAGGCGCTGTACCTAGACTGACCGCATCAGCCCCCAGCGCGATCGCTTTCGCCACATCAGGACCAGAACGAATTCCGCCAGAAATCACTAGCTGTACCTGACCATAAACCCCAATCTCTTGAAGCGCTTCTACTGCTTGCACGAGAGCAGGTAATGTGGGGATGCCAGTGTGTTCTTGAAAAATACTCTGCGTTGCCGCTGTCCCTCCTTCCATACCGTCAAGGACGATGACATCTGCACCAGCTTTTACCGCCAGCTTCACGTCATCCTTAACACGGGTTGCGCCCATCTTGACGTAAATCGGAATTTCCCAATCTGTAGCTTCTCGCAACTCTTCGATTTTGATCCTCAGATCGTCCGGACCAATCCAGTCAGGATGACGACAGGGCGATCGCTGATCGATCCCCTCTGGCAACGTCCGCATCCCAGCCACCACTTTGCTCACTTTCTGTCCCAGCAGCAGCCCGCCACCCCCAGGTTTTGCCCCTTGTCCAACGACAATTTCAATGGCATCGGCTGTTTTCAGATCTTTAGGGTTAAAACCGTAGCGTGAAGGCAGACATTGGTAAACCAATTTAGCTGACGCTTCTCTTTCCGCTGGCAGCATTCCCCCATCACCCGTTGTTGTTGATATGCCTAGCATGGTTGCTGCCCGTCCTAAAGCCACCTTCGCATTGCTTGAGAGTGCTCCAAAGCTCATCCCCGCAATTGTGATTGGTGCATCTAGCTCCATTGGGCGCTTTGCATAGCGGGTACCTAAAACTGTCTTGGTATTGCATTTTTCCCGATAGCCTTCTAGTGGCAACCGCGTCATGGAAGCAGAGAGGAAGGTAAGATCGTCAAATCGCGGAACATCACGAAAAGCGCCATATCCCCGAATCATGTAGCGACCTAGTTCTGCCCTGTCTTGAATAGCTTTGATGGCATGAGGAGAATAAGTATGGCTGGTTTCTAGTATGCGTCTTTCCATTTCGACCAATCCTTAGCCTTAAAGTTATACAGTTGTTCAGCACAAACTATTTTTTTAAAGTTGTACGTTTGTGGGGCAAGCGAGAGCGGTGACAACTCTTGTTCGAGGCGCTGCCAGTCTGCGCTAGATAAAGGTTCAAACTTAGCATCTGCGCCTAGAGAACTTACATTTCCCCCGACATAGATCTCTCCGTCATAAATGGAGTCTGCCAAATTTGCACCAGCATCTCCGCAAACAATCAGGCACCCCTGCTGCATCATGAAGGCGCTGCCATAGCCTATATTGCCAGTCACAATTAGAGCGCCTCCCTTGAGCGAAATTCCTGCGCGTGGTCCAGCGTTGCCGAGAATGCAAACTTTACCACCATGGGCAGAAGCGGCAGCATTGGCAGAAGCATTGCCATGAACTACGATTTCACCGCTCATCAGATTTTCACCGACTGACCAGCCGCAAGAACCAGACACTGTAATATTGGGACCATCGCTTAAACCACCGCAGTAGTAGCCGACAGGTCCAGTGAATCTGATGTTAATGGGGTACTCAATCCCGACAGCTAGGTTGTGCCGCCCATTTGGGTTGAGCAATTCAACGTGAGAGGAGACGCCTTCAGATGCTAGAGCTTTGAGCCGTTGGTTGATTTCTCGTGTACTGAGGCTGGTACAGTCTAATACTATTTTTTCTAATAGTTGCTGTTGCATGTAGCAGTCTTTGCTCTCCAAATATTCACTTCCCCAGCATCGGGTTCTCGAATTGTTGCTTGAGAATCAAATTCAGATAGGTTGAGTAGGCAACGGTATTCTGAAGCTATGGCAACTATCTCGGCTGATTCGTAAATGACTGCTGGCTTGGCGGCAAATTTGTCGCGTACGAGTCCGACTTTGTCTGATGTGGCAACTAGAAAGGTATATGTGCCATCAAAGTCGTTGAGGAGACTGTTGAGGGCAGCTTCTAGGGATTTGCCCTGTACTAGTTGGTAGCGGAGGTAGTGGGCGATCGCTTCTGAATCATTATTAGTCTCAAATATCACTCCTTGCCGCTCTAAGGCGAAACGCAGCTTATAGTAGTTAGAAATTTGTCCGTTGTGGACAATACATAGATCTTGTGCCGATGTGAAGGGATGAGAGTGACAGGTATCTACAACTGACTCTGTCGCCATACGGGTATGGGCAATACCATGAGTCCCGGCAAACCCTTTGAGGTTGTATTTCCCAAATAGATGATTGGCAGCGCCGATCTCCTTGTAAATCTCCAGTTGCTGCCCCATGCTCAAAAGATGTAGCCCCGGAAAACTCCTAGCTAACTCTGTCCTCAGTTCTAGGAAGTTGAGACAATTATCATCTTCCGAACGTAGCACTGCCCGACAGCCAGTTCCAATGTCTTCGAACTTTACAACCTCTGTCAGTTGGCTTAAAGATTGCTTGACTTCCTGCCATGGTATGTTGCCCTCAGCTAGTAACAGCACCTTGAAGAGCGATGGCTGTTCGGCTTTGCCGTAAAGTCCCACTCCGCAGGAGTCTGGTCCTCTGCTCTCTAATGGCTCAATCAAGCTTAGTAAATCTGAGCCAAGGTGCCGATAGTACTCTAAGCTATGATATATGACTCCAGCAATGCCACACAAAGTTTGCTCCTCCCATGGATAAATTTAATACTACTAGCCCCATAATGCTTGTAATAACAAGCTACTTCTCAATAATTTCAAAAAGCTGTATTCTCAGATACTATTCCTCATCGATTTTCAGTTAATGCCTGTTTCACATACCACTTATATGCTGTAGTTAGACGGTTTTGGTCAGAACAACTGAGTAGCATAGCCGATCGGCTCTAGAGAGCGTTTCACCACAAATGACAGGTCGACCGCCTGTTGTATAAGCTACATACTGATTTACCAATAATGGGGCTCCTAGAGGGATGTCGAGTTGTTGGCTCACTTCATAAGTTGCGTGCGTACACTCTAAAGTGGCTTCTACTTTTTCAATCGAAACTCCATTACTATCAAGTGTAGGATAGATTAGGCTAGATTGTAATTGATCGGCAAAAGCTTTCCCTAACTCTAGTGGGATATAAGTAATGTCTAATGCAACAGGAATCTGATCGGTCAGAATGATTTTCTTCTGACAGTAAATATATTGAGTATCACTTGGAAGATCTAATTTTTTCCCAACTTTATAAGAGAGGGCTATTTTTTCGTAGAAGAGGCTGCAAATACTACTACTTACTCCTTGGCGTGCCATATCCTCATCAAAGAAAATGAGAGGATTAGATAAGGAGCGTGTAACTTTCTTCCGCTCCTTAACAAAAACTCCCTTGCCTCTTTGAGATATCACTAACCCCTGACTTGTTAAGTTAGCCAGTGCTCGTCTAACAGTAATCCGACTAACATTAAACTGTAACATCAATTGATTTTCACTGGGTAGCTGATCTCCTGGCTCATATTTACCATTCAGTATTTGTTCGCACAGTTGTTCAGAAATAGCTAGATGTAAGGGTTCAGTGTGTGTCAAGTTTTTTGATGTCATGTGGGCAGTTCAGAGCTTCCTGTAAAAGGCTAGCAAATCTGGTGAGGGAGTAGCAGTTCTAACCCCATCACCCCACTACACCTTATCCTCGCGGCATGTTTGCTCGCAATATATCTACATGACTTAACAAATCAAGATCGGTATGCTTATTATAATAAGCAGGGTACAAGAGCTAACAAGAGAAGGCAGTAAGTTAGTTCCACACTATCTAAGAAATGGTATAACGCATGGTTGAGACAGCAGATATTGTTGTAGTGGGTGGGGGGTGTATTGGTGCCTCAATTGCCCTGCATTTGGCAGAAAGAAAAGCTGGTAAAGTCCTCTTGGTTGAAAAAGAAGAACTAGCCAATGGTGCCTCTGGTAAAGGAATTGGCATTATTCGTACGCATTATACTCACCCGCTGCTTGCTGAGTTAGCTCACCAATCCTTAAAGCTATTTCATCAGTTTTCTGAAAGATATGGTGGCTATAATAGCGGGTTCAATCCTTGCGGCTATTACGTTCTGGTAGGGAAATCCGATGTTGAGACGCTAAAGCGTGTGACTCAGATGCATCGGTCAACTAACATCAATGTCGATCTGGTAGACTTGCAACAAGTTCAGGATGTAGTCCCCCGCCTAAATCTTACTGATGTAGCGGCAGCAGCTTATGAACCAGAATCAGGTTATGGCTCTCCCCCTCAGACAACGAGGGCTCTGGCTAAGCGAGCTGCAGATTTGGGCGTAGAAATTCGTTTGCATTGTCCTGTTCAACAAATCAAGTTAGATTCCCAGGGTCAAGTAGCAGGTGTGGTTATGGCTGGGGGCGAAGTTGCAACGCGCACCGTCATTGATTGCGTCGGTCCTTGGGCAAAGAAGTTTATCGAGCACCTAGGGTTGGAATTTCCGGTCACACCAGTGGTTGAACACGTTCTTGTAGTGGAGCGACCAAAAGAATTTTTAAGCAACCATCCTGTAATCTCAGATTTGGTGAATCTCTGTTACTCTCGCTCTGATGCTGATGAGCCTTACACGCGAATTGGTAATTCTGACCCTAAATATCATCCTCGGTTTTCGCTACATGATGCTGATGAGTTTCAAGGACAGCTTTTTCCCAACATTACGGAAGAGCTGCATCAAAAATTATTGCATCGATTCCCCATCCTAGAAAAGGGAAAAATTGTGGAAAAATATTCAGGTATCTGGGGAGTCACGCCAGATTATCAACCCATAATAGATAAGTTAGAGCATGTGCCAGGATTATACTGTGCTGTTGGTTTTAGTGGTCATGGATATAAGCTAAGCCCAATTATCGGTGATTTAATGAGCCAGTTTGTGCTTGGGGAGAATAATCTGTTAGTTGATAAATTGAAACTTTTCCGGTTGAGCCGCTTTCGGAAAAATGATTTGATTAGATCGCCCTTAAGCTATAGTCAAGCAAAAGGGTTACGATAAATTTATTACGCTCCCAAATCGAGACCAAGGAGTATCCGGCTCCTAGCCCTGAGCAGTTGAACCAATTGCGACGCAAGGAAAACTTGAGAAGCCGACTTTTCTTGATGAAGGATGCTCTCAATTCTTTGAAGTTAACACAGGGCAGGATATACGGTTGTGTTGCAAAAAAACATTGAGAACAGAAAATCCCTTTAAGGGGAATTGCTTATGCAGCCACTCCAAAGATCTCAGCTATGAATTTCATCCGTTCTCTGACGGCACCTTTCTCAACGCCAGTTGCTACAACGGAGGGAACCTCCGCAACGCACTGGCTCAACTTTTTTAATTTGTCCTTTTTTCATCATGTGCAGAATTTCATAGCCTTTAATTGAACGCCAGAGCTGTATTGAATGATTTGAATCCTCTACCTGGTTTGAACAACCATTTAACGAAATGTCGCTATCCATCCCCATCCTCGCGAAGCAGGTTGGGGATGGATAGCGACCAATAAACAAATTGAGCGATAGCGAATCCTTTTGTTTGTGTTATTATATTATCACTAACAAATGTTAGTGATAATGTACAAAGCCTACAAATTCAGATTGTACCCAACTCCAGCGCAACAGATAGCCTTAGCTAAGAGCTTTGGTTGCTGCCGTTGGTATTGGAACTACTCTTTGAACTTGTGCCAGGAGACGTATAAGGCTACTGGAAAAGGCTTGGCAAGAGGTGCTATTCAGGGATTGCTGCCATCTCTCAAGAAAGAATATCCTTGGCTAACTGATGCTTACTCTCAGTGTTTGCAGTATGTAGCCCTAAACTTATCGACTGCCTACAAAAACTGCGGAATGCAGTGCCGCTTTCCTGCTCGAATTCGATTCGAGCAGGGTCGGCACTTCTTTGACAAGAGAGCGGGCTATCCTAAGTTCAAGTCAAAGCACAGTAGGCAATCGATAACTTATCCAGCTAACGTCAAGTTAGAAGGTGACTATCTCAAGCTGCCGGGAAAAGTAGGGAGTATCTACTGTCAACAAGATAGAAAAGTAGTTGGAAAATTTGTGTCCACTACTGTTTCTCAGAATACTGACGGAAAGTACTATGCCTCCATCATAGTTGACGATGGTAAAGCCACCCCACCAAGCTCTACTGAGGGTAAAGCGGTTGGTATTGACTTGGGGCTAACCCATTTTTGCATAACCAGTGATGGCAGCAAGTTTGACAATCCCAGGCATACTGAAAGACATGCTAAGAATCTCGCTCGTAAGCAACAGAGTCTTGCCCGTAAGCAAAAAAGTAGCGCAACTAGAGCTAAGGCTAAAAGGTTAGTAGCAAAAGTACACTCTAAAATTTCACGAGTTCGAGAAGATTTTCTGCACAAGCTATCCCGCAAGATAGTCAACGAGAACCAAGTTGTTGCTGTAGAAAATTTAGCGGTAAAGAACATGGTCAAGAACCACAATTTAGCTAAAGCCATTAGTGATTGTGGTTGGGGACAGTTCTGCACCATGCTCAAGTACAAAGCCGAGTGGGAGGGGAAAACCTATATAGAAATTGATAGGTTCTTTCCTTCCTCTAAACTGTGTAATGTATGTCTCAACAAAATGGATAGCTTGCCATTAGATATCAGGGCTTGGACTTGTGATGGATGCCAAACCCATCATGATAGGGATACTAACGCAGCTATCAACATTAGAAATGAGGCTTTGCGGATACTGGCGTTAGGAACTAGCGCTACAGCCAATGGAGGGAATGTAAGTCAACCTGGTAAAACTTCGGTTTTACTAGATGCGGTTCCCATTGAAGTTGGAAACCCCGTCCTCTTTAGGGCGGGGTAGTTCATAGTATCTACTTTACATTTTAAGTCTAAAACTTATAGTAATTAGTGCAACTTTTGGTAACTAAGTGTGACCAAAAAATAGCTGAGACGTTCTTGTAATTAGTGTAACTAGAGGATAGTTATGGCTGAAGCAACTAAAATTACCACGCTTGATAACGGACCATTTTTAGTCACAGGTCCAGTCCTGTTAACTGACGCTGCAGGGCAACAGTTCCACTCCGAACGGGAGACAATTGCACTCTGCCGTTGCGGCGCTTCAACTACGAAGCCCTTTTGCGATGGCACTCATGGGAAGATTGGTTTCTCTGCTGCCGAGAGAGCAGTAAAGGAGTCATCAGGGCAGGCATAAGCTGACGAAGAATGGGGCGTAGGGTAGGGAAAGAGGCTGCGATAAGCCGGTCGCAAGTTATAAAGTTGTATCCGCTTGCTCAAATTGCTCTGCCACCCAGCGACACCACTCGCTGTACAGCCGCTCATAGCCAATACCCAGTGCTAGGGTGACATAGCTGGAGAAGTCTGGTGAGTCTACCTGCTGCTTAGCTCCAGCTTCCTCCATGAGCTTTTGCTGGAGAGCCTCATACCTTCTCAGCTGCTCCACATGGCGCTGCTCGTGGGTACGAAACAGTAAAATGGCTGCTTGTGGGTCTGCGAGCCAAAGAGAATAGGCACGTAGAACGAGTTCATCACGGACATGAGGCACCTCCATCGGTGCAGTCACCCACTGGCGCAGGGCGTCCCGACCCGCAGGTGTAATGGTGTATACCTTCTTATCAGGGTGCTCCTGCTGCTCCACCAGCTCGTGGTTGACTAAGCCCTGCGCTTTAAGTTTTGCCAACTCGGGATAAATCTGACTGTGCTTGGCGTGCCAGAAGCAGCCAATTGGGGCCTTCATTTTCTGCGCAAGTTCGTAACCAGAAAACGGTTCGCGTGCGAGTAAACCAAGCAGTGCGTAGCCAAGTGTTGTCATCCTGCACCATATGTAAATAACTACATATAAAACTCTTGACATAACCGAGAGATAGGTCTAGGATAACACCATCGATGATATGTAAAAAACTACATATATTGCGAATTGCATACTAAGTTTGACTCAACCTCTGGAGTGGAATTATCAGACACCTCTCCCCTCCAATCAACATGTCAAACCTAGAAGTCTCGCGTGGACACGCCACTGCTTTCTTACCCAGTCTTTAGAGGTTCACAGCGAATCAGGAGCTACACATGAACACACAAACTCTTTCCCCTTCCTACTTCAGCACGCCGAATACTGGTCGCCATGCCGTAGTGATTGGTGGCAGTATGGCCGGGCTCTTGGCAGCCCGTGTCCTAACGGACTACTTTGAGCAGGTGACTATCATTGACCGCGATACCTTTCCCGACTTGCCTGACCATCGCAAGGGTGTACCCCAGTCACATCACGCACACGCGCTTCTGGCAAGGGGGCAAGAGATTATCGACAGGCTATTTCCGGGCATCATGGACGAGCTACGCGCTGAGGGGGCACTGTCTGCCTGTGGGGTCGTCCCAGTGGCCTTCGTCACGCCAAAAGGAGCACTACCGTTGCTGAAGCAGGATGAGGAGTTTCTGGCGTTCAGCCGATTCTTGCTTGAGTGGCATGTTCGCCGTCGACTGACGACACAGACTTCGGTGCGCTGCCTCACGAATTGCGAGGTGACGGGTCTGCTCTCCACACCAGAGCGGACACAAGTAATAGGTGTCCGCCTGCACCACCGGGATGAAGACGCAGACTCAACTCACTCTGTAGCAGCCGATCTTGTTGTAGATGCCAGCGGTCGCCACTCAAAAGCACCCGAATGGTTGGTGAGGCTTGGCTACTCCGCTCCCCCGGAAGAAACCATTAACTCCGGGATTGGCTACGCCTCACGGTTTTACGCCAAACCGTCCAACTTCCCCGCTGATTGGCAGGGAATTATCATTAACAACCGTCCCCCCCATAACCCACGTGCTGGTCTCATCTTGCCGATCGAACACGGGCGCTGGCATGTGACATTGGGTGGCTTTGCTGGCAACTATCCGCCAACTGACGAATCGGGCTTCCTCCAGTGGGCTCGCGATCTAGCTGACCCCAGCCTTTTCGAGGCGATTCGAATTGCCGAACCTATCAGTCCTATCCGAGGATACCGCACTCCCCAGAATCGGTTGCGCCACTTCGAGCGCTTGGACCGTTGGCCGATTGGGTTCATCGCCACGGGAGACTCTGTGTGCGCCTTCAACCCGATCTACGGTCAGGGTATGACCACCAGTGCTCTTGATGCGCTGGTTCTTGCCGATTGTCTGAGCCAGCAGCAACGGTCGCCTAAGCCGGGGTTCGAGCGGCGTTTCCAAAAGCAACTGGCTAAGACGATCGCCGCGCCTTGGCTGATTGCTACCGCTGAGGATCTGCGCTGGCGATCACAGGGGGTAACGTTGAGCGGGGCACGGCCTCGAATTGGCCTAGGGTTCCTCCACGGCTACATGAATCTAGTTCTGCAACAGGCTTGTGAGGACACTACAGTCACTCGTGCATATATAAACGTGCTGGGCATGACCGCGCCGCCGCAGTCCCTGATGCAGCCCCATATCCTCCTCCGCGTCCTGTCGGGAGCGCTGAAATCGATTAACGAGAGCGATGTCGGAGCAGGCGAAAGAAAAACTATCTTCATTTTGCGTTACCTAAATGGAGCAAGAAGGCTCGCGCTGTACCTCAAGGTCAGCACCGAGACGCAGGTTGCTCCTCGACGCAAAGTGCCAAGATCGCACCTGCTCATGAATTGCGACCAACCAAGAAACTGAGCGGAGCGCGAATCTTTTTAGAAAAAGAGCTGATATTTTTTAAAAGGTGGTATAGTCTCAATATGATAACACTAACCTACGAATTTAAACTGGAACCTACACCCGAACAGATTCAAGCCTTTGACCAATGGTTAGAGGTTTGTAGACGGGTGTGGAATTATGCTTTGAGGGAGCGTAAGGATTGGTTTAATTCTAGAAAATGTGAAATCAACGCTTGTAGTCTACATCATGAGTACATCATTCCGAGTGATGCCCCTAGACCAACTTATGCTCAGCAGTGTAAGTCTCTGACTGCTGCTAAAAAGGAATATCCAGACCTCAAGATTCCTCATTCTCAGGTGCTGCAACAGACACTAAAAATTCTGGAGACAGCATTTGTCTCAATGTGGGAGAGGCGTTTTGGTTTTCCCAGGTTCAAAAAGACTGGCAGAATGCGTTCGTTTGTGTTTCCGCAAATGGATAGTTCGAGTTTGGTTGATAACTACATCGACCTGCCCAAGATTGGCAAGGTTGAAATGATACTGCATCGACCAATACCAGAGGGTTTTGACTTGAAGCAGGCTAGGATTGTCAAACGAGCATCTGGTTATCATGTCATGCTGAGTTTGCAGTGTGATGTAGATGTACCTAGCACAATGCCGCATGGGGAACCAATAGGTATTGATGTGGGGTTAAACGCTTTTGTCGCGACTTCTGAGGGTGAGTTAGTACAAAGACCTAGATTCTATGTGGAACGGCTGCGTGAGCTGAAATTGCTACAAAGAAGGTTAAAACATAAGAAGAAAGGTAGTAAGAATTGGTACAAACTCAACCGAAGAATAGCACTACTGCATGAACAAATCTCTAACATTCGTAGGGATTGGCATTTTAAGATAGCTCATCATCTTTGTGACCAAGCAGGGATGATATTTGCTGAGAACTTGAATCTTAAAGGACTAGCAAGAGGGATGCTATCTAAGCATATCCTGGATGCTGCCTGGGACCAGTTCCTTGGCATTTTAAGTTGGGTTTGTTGGAAGAGAGATGTGTACTTTGCCAAGGTTAATTGCTATGGTACATCTCAAACTTGTCCCAGATGTGATGCTGATGCTCCTAAAGATTTAGGTGTAAGAGTGCATTTGTGCCCTCAATGTCAGTATCAAACCGATAGAGATGTAGCAGCAGCGCAAGTTGTTAAAAAGCGAGGAATCTTATCAATTAGTACCGAGGGACAATCGGGAAATCAACAAAATGTCTGTGGAGGGGATATTGGCTTGGGCAACCCGATGAAGCAGAAAAGCCTGATAGCGATATTAGGAAGCCCGCGCTATATCGCGTAAGCAATTAGCGCTGGGAGGTGTCACCTTAACTGAATCAGAGACACAGACGTAAATGTTTGCGCTCTTCGTTACTTCGCCTAGAGGAACTATGAGAAAAGCCATTGTTCTAGTCCTTTCTACTACCTTAATTCTCTTTGCTAGCCAGAAAGTGGGAGCGCAGTTAGGTGTTTCCGAAGGTCCAAGCTTAGTGCTAGTGAAGGGAGACAACCTGAATAAGTCCTTGCCAATCTGTAGCTTTATCTCTGCCACTCAACTAGTGCCAGTACCACTGGTCAGCCGATTACTCTCAATCCAGCTTGGCAATTCGCCAGAGCAAGTCGGGACAGAAATGGGCTTCACTCCTGATGCCCCATATTCGAGGAGCTTGATGACCTGGACTTCTGAGCTTGGGGGACAATACATTAGAGCGGAGGTTGCATTCCGCAATCAACAGGTATGGACTCGCACAGTTACAATGGCGACTAATTACGAACGACCCAATGAGAGAATGTGTTCGTGGGAAGTTAGGGCTCTACAAGAAGAATTACAGCGGCCTGCTGGAATACCACCAGGAGCGCTGCCAGCAGCGCCTCTGCCACCGGGAGTGAGGCAACCCTAGTGAGGGAATCTATGTCATCACGGAACTACGTTTTTCAAAATAGTCAGCAGGATACAGAGCAGCTCCGACTATCAGCAATTCAGGATGAGTTTGACCCTGATTCATGCCGCCGAATCATTCAAACTGGTATCACAGCAGGATGGTTAGCCCTGGAGATCGGGGCTGGTATGGGCTCAATAATGAGTTGGATGGCAGCCAAGGTAGGCAATCAGGGGAAGGTTGTAGCAATAGATATTAACACCCGTTTCATCGAAACAGCTAACCTATCGAATGTCCAAGTACAGTGTCTAGACGTTGCCAAAGACAAGCTAAGCAGTTCGTACTTCGACGTTTGCCACGCCCGTTATGTATTACTTCACATCTACGATTGGAAACAGGCGATTGACAACATTTGGCAATCTCTCAAGCCTGGTGGTTGGCTAGTGATTGAGGAGCCAGATTTTCAGACATCCCAGGCAGTCAATCATTCTGTTAGTGAGTCAGTTAACCGGGTCAATACCGCAATTTTGAGAATGTATGAGTCAATGGGCATTGATCCCTACTTTGGTCGCCGCTTACCCCAAATTTTTCAGCAGCTTGGAGCGGAGGAGATTGTGGTTGAAACCTATTTCCCTTTTGCTAACGGCGGATCGCGCATTTCTCAAATCATGAAAATGTCAGCACAACATCTAGCACAGCGATACGTGGCAACTGGCGTCTGCTCAGCTAATGATGTGGAGCAATATATTATGGCAGCAGACGATCCGTTAGTATGGGAGTACTACTACACGACAGTCGCTACAATTGGGCGAAAGCCGCTGTAAATCTTTGACGCTTTGCAAAAACTTCCATGCCGCCCAGAATTTCCGATCCTGCTGTATGGCAGCAAGCCGAGTTGTTGATGCAACCCGCTTTCATCCGTATCATCGATCACATCCGTAAACATCTTGACCAATCCACCTGGAAGGGAACTTACCAGGATGTACTGATTTGGCCAGATGAGACAACAGATGAAACCAAAGTTATTGTTAGTCAACTTTTGCAACGGATGGAAGCTGCTTCCTTAGCAGAGCAGGCAGAAATTAAACAAGCTCTGACTCAGATGCCGATTCCCCATCCGGGTTACCATCTATGTCTACAGCACCAAGGTTTGCCACAGATTAGCATAGACTTGTGGGAACTTTGCTACCAAGTCTGTTTTTGTAATTACAGCTCCTCTTTGACTCATTCAGCCACTGGGGAAGTTCAGATTGACACTAGCCTGATTGATGAAGACGGAGATGTGGACTGGCAGCGTCTGAATACTAAGGCAGGAGATCTAGTCAAGCAGGTGTTTGCTAACTTGCCAGTTGTTTGAGTAAGCTTTAACTTCCTATAAGGCTGTATAAAAGCACTCCTAAGACGATGAGAGTGACGATAACGTAGGTGTAGTCATGCTGCTTGGCAAAGGCAAAAGCTGAGAAGGCAACCCGGACAATTGGGGTAGCAATCAACAACACAAGGCCGAGTTGGATCAGACCCCTTCTCCGTAGCGACGTTGCCTCCGCTACAATTCCAGGGAGCTGACGCAGGCTGCTTCGCTCTTCGCGGAATACGTGATAGTTGGGTGAGGTTGTACCGTAGTGTATGAGATACAGCACTCCCCCAATCGCCACGACTCCAGCGGCAAGGATAACACCACCTCTTAAAAGATTGCCTACAATCTGCTCAACTTGTTCGTCAGTCCATCTACCTCGAGATCTACGCATACTAAAGCTTTCCAGTTAGACCTTTGTAGATCATCTCAAGAGCGAGGACAAAGATAACCCCGCTAAAAATTCGGCGTAAGAATAGAGTATTGGCACTTACTAGTATACGTGCTCCAAGTAATGAACCAAACAGAACTCCTAGCATAACTGGCATAGCTAGCCCAGGATCTATATATCCTCGGCTCAAGTATACTCCAGCACCAGTAGCGGCAGTGACGCCGATCATAAAGTTACTCGTAGTTGTAGAAACTTTGAATGGCAATCCCATAGCGTGGTCCATTGCTAAGACCTTGACGGCTCCGGCTCCAATTCCTAGTAAGCCTGAGAGTGTTCCAGCGAGGAACATCAGACTAAATCCTAGAGGAACACCACGGACAAAATAAGACTGTGGACCCTCTGGGGTAGGATAGCTACCATTTAGCCTTAAGCGGGTAGCTAGTGGATTGGGCTGAGCTTCCACAAGATGTTCCTCTCGGTGTTTATTCGACAAATACGCTGAGTAGAGGAGGACAACACTAAAGATGATGGCGATCGCACTAGTAGATAACTTGGTTGTTAGGAAAGCTCCGAGCAGTGCCCCGAAGGTAGTAGCAATTTCTAGAAACATCCCGATTCTGATGTTGGTATACCCTTCTTTGACATAAGCAGCCGCTGCTCCAGAAGAGGTGGCAATTACCGAGATCAGTGCTGTACCAATGGCATATTTAATATCAACAGCAAAAAATAGAGTTAAAAGGGGTACAATCACGACCCCACCACCCAAACCAGTCAACGAACCCAAAAATCCTGCACCTAATGAACACAACCAGATGATGAGCGTGAACTCAAGAATGTTCACTTCTTAACTCTCCTGTTTCAGAGGGGGTCGCTTGAGAGAAGGTAGTTACACTAGATAACCATAACAGATCTCTACATCCCTACCTCTTTTCTAGGCATAATAGAAGTAGCATAGCTAAGTGGTGGTGTAGCTACGATCGCAGGTGTAAGCCTGTAAAGCTTTTTAGACAGAAATAAGAGATAGAATTATGACGGTTTTTGAGGCTAAAGATACCCGTTCTTATAATCAAGAAGATATTCAGCAAATCCTTCAAATTGCGATCACCCGTCAAGCTTATCAAGGGGAGTTTTCGCATTCACAGCTATTAGAAATTGCTGCTGAGCTAGAAATTTCACCAGAGTGCCTGCAGGCAGCAGAACAGGAGTGGTTAGCTCAACAGGGAGAGTCTAAAAAACGGCAAGCATTTAATACTTACCGTCGCCATAAGCTACGTCAGCATTTTGGTAAGTATGCCATTGTCAATTCTTTTTTGGTTGCTTTAGATCTCATTAGTGCTCATCATTTTTCTTGGTCGCCATACATTCTTTTAGTTTGGGGTTTAGGACTTGGTCTCAATGCTTGGAATACTTTTCAAACTCAGGGTGAAAACTATGAAAGAGCTTTCTATCAGTGGTATCGCAGGCACCAGTTAAGACAATCAATTAACAGCGTTTTCAATAGATTCCTCAAACCCTGGCAGCCTTAGAAGAGAGCTGTTCTTGAGCAGGGGGAGCTGTCCTAGGTAAATATCTGCTATTTTCCGTTTACTGGTATTACTGCTGTGACTTTTTCTTGGGGGTTGAGTTGCGGGAGGTGATCGCCAGTACCGTCTTTGTTGCCTATAGGAACTGTCTCCACTGAGATTT
>JAFASY010000209.1 GCA_019244235.1 Chroococcidiopsidaceae cyanobacterium CP_BM_ER_R8_30 | reverse complement strand
ATTAGTAATATGAGTATTGGTGACGGAAACTCAGAAATTGTGCGGGCTATCATAACATTAGCTCACAGTTTAAATTTGGCTGTGACAGCAGAAGGAATAGAAACAAAAGAACAACTCGCACAGCTTCAGGAGTTGAGATGTGAATATGGACAAGGGTATCTCTTTTCTCGACCTTTGGAGACAAAGGCAGCAGAGGCACTGCTTGCAGCTTCACCACAATGGTGAGAAACTGCCAGTGGCTGCTCAAATATTAGAAAAGGGTTTCTATCACTGAACATGCGGGAAAAATATGAATTTTATATGACTTTTAGTAGACTTAAAAATGACTTTTAACAGTCCGCAAATTTGAACAGTATATGTAGTCTGACGAAAGAATTATTTCGCTGCTGGCATCATTAGTCACGACTGGTTTGAAAACGTTTAAGCAGTTGCATTAATAAAATTTTTAAAGTAGAATCAAGATAGAGTTGTTCAGAAGTTTTATCTACTTTTTACAAAAAAATGCTGCAACATCAGGTCGTTTTTTTGTCACTAGTTGCTGCCGCAACTGCTGCTTTCGGTACTACGTTTAGTCTGACTTCAGCCCCTGCTTTAGCAGACTCTTTTGATTTTGCTTACTCTGGCCCTGGGATCACAGCTAGTGGGGTATTGACAACCGAATCTTTGGGTTCATCAATTATTGCTTCAAACACTGAGCAACAAACGGAAGGCTATTTAATTACAGGTATCACTGGTTTCAGAAATGGAACTTCTATAGATATGTTGCTGCCCACTAACAGTGTTGGTGGAAACGATAATTTGCTAATTGCTGCTCCTCCTTATCTCGATCAATTTGGGTTTGCTTACGAAGCTGGAGGAATAACATACTATAACGCATTTAACATTACTCCTGGAGGATACTTTGAACTATCAGCGCAAACCTCCTCTGCTACACCACTAACAAGTTTTTCTGTTACATCTGTATCTGCTACACCCGTGCCTGAGCCATCAGAGGAAATGGCTGTAGTGGGGATAGGAGTATGGATTAGTAGTGTTTGGGGGCAGAGGGAGAAAAAGGTTGGAACTCGAAGAAATTTTGCCGACCTCTTTCTATCAGATGGAATCACGGAAAACTGATTGAATAGGAGTAGCAGCATCGTAGGTTGTGTTGCAAAAACCGAGAAGGCAGATGGTGCGGTGAGAGTCTCTATCGGTATAATCTAATTTCTTGCAGCAGTGTTCTTCTGTCCTGGTAAAGTTCTTGCAACACAATCCTCAACCTACTTCATAATAACCTCTCAGAATCTTGCATACGTCGATTGGAGGAGAGGTCAAAGCAAGGTATATATCTGAATTTATCCAGGTCCAATTATTGATAGTTTCTTTTTTTATTAATTTTGTTTCCTAAGCTAGCTCTCATAATTATAAAACTTTATTAAAGAAATCACTTGTATTTTTTTTTTGCAATAGCATAAATATCATTAAATTTGATATTTTATCTATCTCCAACTCAAATCCTTAGCTCTATTAGCTCTTTATGCATTTTTATGTGAAAAAGTGCTAAGCTTAAGTGTCACAAAATCTACGTATTCTAAATGGCGAATTGGCACTGTATAAGGCAATGTGGAGCTTGCTGTCATCTTGACCCTACTAGGTATCCAGCTCTAGTTGAGTATCTAACTCTAGAAGAATTAGAGCTATATCTTAGCCTTATAGGCGAAGATGGTTGGTGTGTTAAATTTAACCGTATTACACGAACATGCAGTATTTATCCGGATCGGCCTCGTTTCTGTCGATTTGAACCGGGGGTATTTCAGGATATGTACTGCCTTGCACCTGAAGATTTCAATAACTTTACAACCGAGATTTGTCAGCAGCAGATTTCAGGAGTGTATGGCGATTTCAGTCTGGAGATGCAAAACTTCAATCGAGCCATTGTGAGCGAGAGTGATGAGTATAAGCACGTGACTTTGGACTAGCCGAGGAAATTGTCACAGGAGAGGGTTAATACTCAATTTATTACGCCTACGTGACAGACCAAAGAAAAATCCCAGCCTAGCTGGCTGGGGCATTTCCCACAACAAGAGCTAACGCCACCAGCCGCTATCACTGCCGTTTCATGATTCTTATTTGGTTTTGGAATATTTTAGAGCGAGCATTCGTTATAAAGAATGGTAGGCATGAGTTTCAGAAATTGTTGATTCATGAGAAGTATAAGTCCTAATCAGGAAGAGACTAAAGCCATGAGTTATCGATTATAGACATTGGCTTTTACTGTAATGACTGTCTAGTTTGCTAAAAGCTGTTATTGCTTAGTTGGTGAAACTTACTTGCAATAAATGAAAGATTTTAAAATAAGGTATGACGGCTACAAAGTAAGTTATACCTGCTTCCAGCCCTATATGTAACCCATTCAGTGAACTGTCACATTTTGCAGACATCACAGTAGGCTGTCTTGAGACTAATTAACAGACGCTGGGTCTAAAGTCAAAAAGCATAACCAACTATTTGCAAGGAGGTTTCCTATGGTCAGAAGGCGTAGTAGCCGCAACAAAGTTCAGCAATTTTACTGTCCCTATTGCGAAGGTCGGATGTGGCGCGCAGGTAGCCAGAAGCATTTTTTGTTTTACCTAGGAGCATCAGAAATTCAACGAAATGTTGGGATCTCACGTAAAAGTGCAGTAATGTTAGCTGCTAAAGGCGATTATGTCGATAGTAAATCCTGGATTGAAGACTTCTTCTGTACCAAGCACGGTAAATTATGGATGAAAATCACCAAAAGGGCTCAAGAAAATCTAGTTGCGAGTCTGGCAACCAGAGAGGATTGGCAACAAACCACTCACACAATACAACCAGATATACTTAATTCTTCAGTCAGCGAATTCACTTACCGCATGAGCCGTCGGAACGGAACTAAATACTACGAACAATATAGCAATTGAAATCTAGAACATTACCGAGAGTTGTACATTTAATGACTTATTGTTAGGTAGCAGGCTGATAACAGCGGTTAGGTAGGATAAACTCCCAGTAGAGAAATCTCCAACTCTCTGATGCAACTTTCGCTCAGTCTGTTTGGGTGTTCAGTTGTAACTGAATACAGCTTGGTGTGAACAGAAAAATACTTTCTCCATCGTCCAACCAGCCGGATTTGGCATCCTCACTACATTACTCATTGCTGACTCCTTACCCAAATAATCTAGTGGGAACACACGCTTACATCTGTCAATTCAAATAGCCTTTTTGACTAAAAAATAAGCTTTAATCTCCGTTTTTCAGGAATCGGAGTGTTTTTATTGCGGTTGATTCTTAAATCTAGTTTTATGCCGACTAAGTTGAAGGTGGAGCAGCTCGCGCAACAAGCGACAGAGGAATTGCGAGTTCGTCACTAGATAGCGTTTCCACAGTCTGCAGGGCTCTTGGAGTAGTCGGTAGAGCCATTCTAGCCCATATTCTTGCATCCAGCGCGGCGCTCGTCGCTTCTTGCCAGCGATGACATCAAAACTACCACCGATTGGGATTGCCAAGTTTACGCTCAAATCAGACAAATTTTCAAACAGGAAATATTCTTGTCGAGGTACCCCCATCCCTACAAGGAGAATCTGAGCACCGCTTTGGCGGATAGCTTGTACGCGTTCAGGTACTTCGGCTATAGAGAAGTAACCATCGTTAAAGCCACATATTTGGAGTTTGGGATATTTCAGTTGCAGGGACTGCGCTGCCGCTTGGATCACTACGGAAGTTGCCCCCAGCAGATAGACCCGGAATCCCTCCTGCTCGGCTAGGCGTGCCAGGGCATCAACAAGGTCAATTCCTGTCACCCGTTCTGGCAAAAAAGTGCGGGAGGAGAATAATCGTGAGGACCAGACCAGGGGTTGACCATCAGCCACAATCAATGCTGCCTTATCAACGAACTGCTGTAACTGAGGATCTGAAATCATCATCATCAGAATAGCGACGTTGACTGTACAGATATATCCTACACGACCTGATTGCAGCCATCGGCTTACCCAGTCTACAGTCTCCTGAAGGGTTATAGGGTCAAAGCAGCCGTTCAGAATTGACACTCTATTTGTGGCAATCTCCATGACAACATCAGTGTTTACAGGGTCAAAAGCATGAGCTGTTGCCACGTCGATATTGGCTTGCGGAAGCGGCATTGTATCCATGTTTGTTTGTCACCTTAAAAGCATTAGTAGACCGTCAATAAAAAACTTTGTCGCCCAGTTTGGATAAGACAACCGCGTGTACCTCCCCCAGATTGGTTGTGACCCCTTGATGCCACCATGGATATTCCAATCAGAGGAGCAAATATCTTGGCAAGACATGACATAGTGGAGGCTATTAACGGCGACCTGCTGGAACCGCCGTTCACCCGTCAGCGCGAAAAGCTTGAGCCACACAATAGCCATCTGGCAGTTACCAGTTAAGCAGCTGAAGTGCCCATGTTCTCTACCATTCGTATCAATCTGGCCTGGGATGAAAGAATCCGAGCGTACATGCCCCATTACTGCCTCAGCACCACTGATAGCAGCATCGATATACTTCTGTTCTTGAAGCAGGAGGCCCGATTCTAAAAGACCCCGAATAGTGTAGGCAATAGTATGAGTGAAGGGGGCAACTTTCTGCGTGAAAGCACATTGCTCAAACCATCCATTCTTCTGCTGGCTTACTGCCCAATCCAGGTTGGCTCGTGCAACCCTCTCCTGCTCGGAGCTTAGACTTAAAGTGTTTAACACAAGGAGAGGCCACGCCACACGCGTGTTGTAAACATGCGGGATGCCAAAATGCGTGTTCTGGCTCCAACGCCCTTCTGAATCGGCAACCTTGACTAACCAGTCTCCAGCCCTTTCAGCTGCCTGAAGGAAACATGGTTCTTGTGTCTCCTCAAATGCTCGAACCAGCCCCAGCAGTACCTGACCTGTGTCAAAGACGATCCCTTGAGGACCGTAGCGTGGATTAGAAAACGACCCGTTAGTATTCTGCATTTGGCACAGCCACTTGGAGATCGCTATTGCCCGCTGCCAGGAATCATGGTCTTTTAACTGCTTAGCTAAGTCGAAGAATGTGATGGCAATATAACCTGATGTCTCGCGATAGGAGGGCCGCCATCCTCCCTTAAGCGAATATCCCCAGCTCACCCCGTCATCGGGGCTAACGTCATGCGCACGCTTGAGCCAGGCAATAGCTGCATTCAAATGTTCCTGCAACCCGAGCGGTGCTTGAGAACCGAGGAACAGATCCCTCATCACTCTCTCGGCGAAACAATTCAGTAAGGCAAGCGAGCCGATGTTCATATGATCTAGACGTTGCCTTAAAACTGGTGAATTGATTGTTTAAAGCTTGTGTTTCAGTTAACGAGAGTAACTCAGCTAAGATTGGCCTAATGAGCTTTGCTCATTAAACTCGTTTTCTGTTAAAGTCAGAGCCCACTCTAACCAAATCTCACGAATGAGCTGTAGATCCTCCCTTGTCAGGTTCTTAACGACCTGTTCTGCCTTATAAGAGTCTATCCCTGCTTTGATCAACTGGTTTTTATAGGACTGCTTCAGCTTTTGAGTTTCCATACAACTAATAGAAAAAATCCTAAGAATGGAAATTATCAGGGATAACATTGTCTTAAGTAAAGCCGATAAATATATGAATTAATGTCATGCACATACCTTTCTATCCATCATCAAACTATCAGAAATCTGAACTGCTTACGTAGGAGGACTTCTTTCCCCTTTTTGCTGAATGATGAATTCTTCTACTATCAGGGTAAGACTGTTCAGATTCTGGCTGGCAAGGGTAATTGAATTATTTAACTCAGCCAATAACAGTATTGCTGCTTGCAATTGATTTGATATTTTTTCAATTTCTAACCTATATATGGCTTCAAATTCTGATAAATTCATTTTAGAAATGGTATACAAACTCTATATAAGTGAATGCAGCTAATCCAGATAGAGCAAGCAAATTACTTAGGAAAACAGATACAAGAAGATGATGCAAGCTACTTGAATCATTACCTTCTGCCATGCCTAATATCTTAGGATTTTTTGCTTTTAAGAGCAATATATAAGCGATAGGAACAACAATAGGCCAGAGGATAGTCGCTATAGCCAAAGCTACTCTAGATAAGCATTTGTCTATTGAGGAATAGGATATTATAGGCTCTTGCTCAAAAGATTCTGACCAGGTGATGAAATAGTAGGTAGCCATAGCCACATAAAAAACTACTAAAGCTTTTAAAAGTGATTGCATATCAACAAATTCTCTCCAGTATAACTCTATGCATCAAAATTCCCTGCTCTATTCTTTCTCAAAAAGTCCTATTAACTTAACATAACAGGATGGATCAACTTCTTTTTCATTTCGAACAACATATAGCGTGAATTTAAGAGTATTGAGATTATTGATAATTCTAGCTATGAAGTGAGGCACGTCGTAAATACGATTAAATCTGCACCCAAAACCTTTTATGCAATACAGCATCACATTACTTTCAAAATCTATACCACCTTTTGGCATAGCAGCGGGGTCAGTTTGTACTGCGTATCTAGTAAAAAGGTATAAGGGTAGTATACAAAGTTTCCCTCCTTTTCTAAGAACTCTACTGGCTTCTTTGATAAATCCTATGTCTGAGTTATTTTCAAAGCACTGAAGAGCATCATGTAGTGCCATCTTAGTAGCAAAACCATCTTTCACTGGCATATTACCTGCATCTCCTCCAATCTCCCTACCATTAATGCCTTTTGGTAAGATGAGATCTTGTTTGTAAGCATTACATCCGTACAATTTTTGATATATTTCTGGCATGGGCGAATTATTACTTGCAATATCAATATATATATCTTCTTTAGAAAGATTTAATAACTTAGCTGCCAAATAGTGTTCCAGAGTTTTTTCAAAAAAATTTTTTGCTTTGCCGCCCCCATAGTAAGCTGGAAACTTATGATATTGTGCTTTATCTATATATTGTCTGTAATCGCTTATATCAATTTCGAAGTCAACAGCTTCAATTCCACTCTTTTTAAATTCCTTCAGAATCTCATTATGAAGCTCAGGACCATCTGGTATTGCAGACCTTACTTTTGGCTCGCGAATAGCGTTATAGTAATGATTCCAGAATAATGCCTCTTTGACTTTACGTGCAGCAAAATTATAAGCCTTGTCTGGGTGATTTAGGACTCTTTTAAAATGTTGTATCATATTAGTAAGACACTGAATTTGTAACAGTTAAGGTCAAATCCAATTGCAGTTAAAAGCCTTAAATTCGGTCTTTAGAGCCTCTCCATACCTCAAGATAGGAAAGGGGTGATAAAAATTCCGTAATCTTCTGGCTTCGTTACTTATAGATTGAGACTAATTGAATAACTCTAAATAGTCTCGTAACTGATTTTGATAACTGGATTGACGCAACTTCTTTAAAGCTTTGGATTCAATTTGGCGCACCCGTTCTCGCGATAAAGCTAGCGCCTGCCCAACTTTTGCTAAGGAGTAAGGTTGACCATCTGTCAACCCAAAGCGCATCATGATCACATTCCGCTCTCGCTCTGTCAAACTAGTTAACGAGTGCTGTAAGTCTTGGTGAAAAACTTCACGCATTAATAGGTCCTCGATAGATACGCTATTTGTTTCAAGTAATTCCCCAAGTTCTGTATCTCTTTTCTTGCCCACTTTAGTTTCGGAGGAAACAGTATGAGGGGCATGTAACAACACTTCTCGAATCTGGAGAGGTGTCATTTCTACCTTGGCAGCAATGTCATTAATAGTTGGATTGCGACCTTTTTCTTGAGCAATCTGATGCTGAGCTTTCTTAATTCTGTTAAGCTTCTCTGTAACGTAAATCGGCAGGCGAATTGTCCGGCTCTGGGTAGCCACTGCTCTAGTAATTCCCTGACGAATCCACCAGTAGGCATAGGTGCTAAAGCGGTAACCTTTCTTGGGATCAAACTTCTCTACGGCCCTTTCCAAGCCTAGCGTTCCCTCTTGGACTAAATCCAAAAATTCTAAACCTCTATTTTGATATTTCTTTGCCACTGACACTACTAAGCGGAGGTTCGCCTCAATTATGTGTTCTTTTGCTTGAATGCCTTCCGTCTGAATTTGCTCCAGCTCCTCCACCGTCACTCCAGCAATCTCAGCCCAGCGCTGTTTCCCCTTAGCCAAGATCATCCTGAGTTCCGACAAGGGCATACCGATAGTAGCAGACCATTGCTGGGGAGAAGATCTATACCTCAACCTAGAAACCAAACGCTCTTGGATTCCAATTAACTGGACGTACGGCTGAATTACTTGATCCTGGATACGTGCACTAAGCAGTAATGACCGCAGATGCAGGTAACACTGAAATTTTTGGGCTTCTGAAACTTCCTCATCTGGCCTCAGTAGTTCAACCCGACCAATTTCCTGCAAGTACAAACGGATCAAATCGGTGGTGTCGGAGTTGACACTAGGCTTCAAACTAACAGCGCTAGTAGACTCAATTGCTAGATCGAGCAGTACATCCCCCAACGGTTGAGCCTCATCATGAAGGAGTTCTGACTGAAAGTCCTCCATCTCTTGATTGCTGTAAGTGGCATTTGCCAAAAAAGATGCTGGTAGCATAGTTCTTCGTGTATGGACTAACCCCAGAGAATTCAGGTTTTAATAATTTTGAGGCTTAATTGCCTAGATATAAGCAAATAATTGAGGAAATGTGGCAGTCTGGTTGATAAACAGTAAAATCAAGTAAATCCAAAGCTATAAAGTGCTCACTTCACGCCATTAATTTTATTAATTTAACTATATAATTGAATTATTCCTAGAATTTATATCAAGCTTTTGTAAAAAAATTAACCAAAAAAAAGGTAGATCCCTTACCAAATATCTTTTCCACAACCTTTGGGGATCCCATAGCAGCCGGTGCAACCATTCAAGACCTGAATTACTCATCCATCTGGGTGCTCTTTGTATACTACCTGCTTCAAAGTCAATAGATGCACCTATCGCTAAAAATATTTGAATATTGGGAAGTTGTTGTTTATATTTATATATCCATTTTTCTTGTTTGGGCGCACCTACTCCAATGGCTAATACTGTAGCTCCTGAGTCCTTAATTAACTCAAGAATTTCCTGACATTCTTGTTCATCATTCTCAAATCCAAATGAAGGCGAATGAGAACCGACAATGATATTTCTACCAACTCGATAATTTATTTTTTTCTGAGCCTGACTAGCAATTCCTTTCTTAGCTCCTAACAAAAAAATTTTTATATCTTGATTGTTTTTATGATATGTATAAAAAGCAGGAAAAAAATCAGATCCCGAAATTTTTTCTTTGATGGGTGTACCTAAAAAATGAGAAGCATACATCAATATTTGACTATCACATAATTTGTAATCTGCATCATTATAAGCCTTCAAAAAATCTGAGTCCTTTTGCAATTTCATGAGGTGATCTACATTAGGAGTAAACACGACACCAGATTTAAGCTGTTCTAGAACTTCTGTCATGGATAAATTATCAAGACAGACATTTAATATATTAACTCTTTTCATATTAATCAATTCCTGACGATGTCCAAAGTTCAAACCATTAACTACCTGGTAGTATTCTCGCATCTAGCATATTTATAATTTTGCTGTCATGTGCTAGATCAAACTTTCTAGCAAAGTGAATGTTGTCTCTAATTAATACTGGATAATCATCCACTGTAAGTATACGAGGACGACCATTTAAACAGCTGGAAAAATCTATATAGCGTTTATTTTCATTACAAAGATTAAATTTTTTACTATTAACTAAAATGGTTTGTATAAGAGATTCATCGGGAGTAGAGGTTTTTTTATAAAAGTCTACTACGTGATTATTTTGCTTTGAAAAGTTATTTAGGAATCGAACACATTTTCGGGAAAGTGTATGAAAGAAAGAACCTCCAAAACATAAGAATTTTTCATTAAACGGAGTAGAGCTAGCGCGAACCCCTACTACCAAACCATCATCAAATGCCCAACTTATTCGAATACAAGGCTGAGCTTTATTAAAGTCTACTCCTATCCGGTTGAGTATTCTACCCCTTACAGAGTACCCAGATTCGAATAAAGGTATGTGTAAACCCGAACGCCAATACTGAAATAAATAGCGATCTCGACCTATCCTATTTCCCCAGGGGTTATATTCAGAATCAAAGAATGAATCAAAATACTCTAAAAAGCCGTCATATTTGGTTTCAGCCAGGAAACTTTCTATACGAGTAAGTGGTTGGGTAGGATAGTCTTGACCAGTGAGGTTGGTCAGCCAATCGAATTCAATGTTATGGTCAAACAGCCACTCAATAGCATCTAAGTAGCCTTGCATGAGAGAAAAATCTCCCCGTCCCCCCTTACCACTAATTACTTCCACCTGTGGTAAGTTTTTTAGGTGGACCACGTCTAAATCGCTGTAGGCGAAATTATGGCTAACCAGGACGTAAGACTCTGGACTTGATTTCTTAATAGTCTGAACAAGCCTGTAGATTTGGTTTGGATTTTTATAAGTTTGGATCAAATATAGCGCCTTCATTATATTTAGCTAAGTCTTATGTTTATAAGTATTGTTAAAATATTCTATTTTTACCGATTAACTAGACTAGTTTTGAAGAATGCAAAGACTTAATAGCTTAGCTGCTAAGTAGTGCTTGATATCTTTCTTCAACAAAGTTTTTTGCTTTTCTGTTTCTCGCATGGGACTCCATAGGTCGCCTGTAGCAGACAACAGAATCCACTGAAAGAGATATTCACAGCTCTAAACAATGCTACTACTAAGAATTTTGATATGGGCTTTGATCATCCATGACCTGCCCTAGATATGGTCTAAGTAAAGTTATTAACTGTTGAGTTCGAATATTTACCCCCTCATCATTTAAGTGGTAATAAGTATCGTAAAACATAGACTTATCATACATTGAATCAATATATCTACCAATTATAGGTACATTAATATCTTGGTAAAACTTACTTATAGCTTGAAATATCTGCACATAAGCAGGCTTCTCGTAAGCTTTAAACCACATAGTGTTAGGCCAGGTTGCAATTACCTTGATTTTATTTTGTTTACACCATCTTGCAAACTCAGCAATAACTTCGAGGCTAGATCTATCGTGCAAAAGTCTATCTGTTATTTTTACTGGAGAGGCGCTATTAAGCTTTTCATACTGAGCTTCAGTCATATTTGCTTTCTTATTATTAGTTTCATCTCCACTTCCATTAGCAAAGACTTTAGGTTGATCTACAGCTAAAAATTGTTGAGAGATAAAAACTTTAGAATAAATTCCAAGTAGTAAACGCTTTAAAGAAAGTAATGCTACAAACCAAGGATGAGTTGATAGGTATTTAGTATCATGTGCAAACACATAGTCAAGAAGTACACTAGAAGTTCTAGTATTTGGCATGTATAGTTCATACTCAAGAGGGATAAGAACGGTATCCCCAGGTCTTGCTAGAGTCCGTGCTTTATATAAAATATAATCAATACCAAGTCCAGCATGAAGACCTGCATTAACAGTAGGTATAGCTGTTTTTTTTGCGATCATTTGGCTACTGATACCAAAAAATGAATTTGATCCTGAAACTATAAGTAACTTAGGTGCTTGTACTGAATTAGCAATACTGGTTTTTAGAGTAATCACCTCATGAAGTTCCTGGGAACTTTTTGTAGGAGCACCTATTTGATAAATGGTCAATAAGAAAAAAATGACATAACTAATTAATAAACTGGATAACACAAATTTTAAATATTTGTAATATGCCATATAATATAATTTAAAAGTTAAAGTACAAAAATTCACTGGTAGGTGCTGACAGTAAAGTTTTAGTAGTAAGAAACCCTAGTAGTCCAATAAATATACCTAGTACTATTGTAGGTTGCCATTGCAATTTTTTCCATAGGTGATTATTAGGAAAAGAATTTTTCACTACTTCTATTGCTGGATTATACTGACTCATCCACTGCTGAGTATTAGGAGTTAACCAAGCAACTAAAATTAGTAATATCAAAATCACCACTTTTGTGTTTGTTATGTAAATCGATGGCGAAAAAGATAGACCATTAGCTCCTATCATAGACTTTATAATTATGCTTGCAGTTGCCATATTTTCTGCTCTAAAAAAGACCCATGCTATAACAACAGCTAGAAACGTTATGAGACAACATAATCCTTGAATCCACCATTTGCTCTTACTTGAATTATGCCCAAGTTTTTGAAGAATTGAATTCCATTGATGATTAATAATTAGGTAGACCCCATGTAAACCACCCCAGAATACATAAGTCCAGCCTGCACCGTGCCAAAGACCACCTAGCAGCATCGTGATCATTAAATTTAGGTAGCGCCGGAGCTTTCCTTTGCGATTACCACCTAATGGAATATAAAGGTAATCTCGTAGAAAGCGAGAGAGCGTCATATGCCAACGTCGCCAAAACTCAATAATATCCTTAGCTTTGTAGGGTGAGTTAAAGTTGAGAGGAAATTTAATTCCAAACATCCGAGCAGCACCAATAGCCATATCTGAGTAGCCTGAGAAATCAAAGTAAAGCTGTAAAGAATATGCTAGAGCTCCAATCCAAGCCTCAGAAAATGTTGGCGAGATACCCTGTGATGCTGCGTCAAAAACTTGGTTTGCAGGAAGTGCTATGCAGTCAGCGAAGAAAACCTTTTTTGAAATCCCTAGGAGAAAGATAGTCAATCCTACTGCCATATCTTCAGCATTGAATCGGAAAATAGAATTCTGATTAAACTGAGGAATCATCTCTTTGTGATGAACAATAGGACCTGCAATTAGATGAGGAAAGAAAGAAATAAAAAGACAGTATTTTAAGAAGTTATATTCTTCGGCATCTCCCCTGTAAGCATCAACCAGATAAGCAACTTGGTTAAAAGTAAAGAATGAAATTGCAAGCGGTAAAACAATGGTTTGTAAATTGAAGCTTGTACCAAATACATTATTAAGGCTTAAAGCAAAAAAGTTTGCGTACTTGAAATATCCCAACAATGCCAAGTTGAATATTATACCAATAGTTAACAAGAATTTCCGATTTAGATATTTTATTTTATAATGACGGCTGAGAGCAATTCCTGTCCAGTAATTAAAGAAAATAGAACCGAGTAGTAATTTTATATAAGATAATTCCCACCACCCATAAAAGAAAAAAGATACAGCTACCAACCAAGCAATTGCTACTTGGCGATAACCCTGTTTTCCAAGTTGAAAAAACACGATGAGAGCGGTTGGCAAAAACAAAAAAATAAATTCGGGGGAATTAAACAGCATTGCGGAAATTTGTGATAGTTATGTAGGGTGTTTAGCGTAGAGAAAATGTTTGTGGCTTCGGCTGAGCAATGTTATATGCTTTGGAGCGCCAGACATCCAGCCATCTGTCAATAGCTAGCAGCGCATTGATCTCAGCCTTGGTGGGAAGGTCGCTTTTAGCGGCAATACCAACTTGCTCCCCTTTGAAAAAACTGTGCCATTTTTCAGTGCGTTCCTCGGTAACTTGGAATATCTCTTGTGTCTGCTGGTTCATAGGCAGCTGAGGGTATTGCCGCATGTCTAGCCCATTGGTTAGCTGTTCGGACGTCAGCGTTGCAATGTCTTTGCCATTCAGAACCAGAGTATAGTTTTCGCCAGCGGATAATTTGGTTGCATGAACACGAAAAACATCTAATGAGCCAGGTAAAGGTGACACAGCAAAAGCCTTCGTGGAGCTGATGAGAAGAGGCCAGAGCAAAAGGGGAGTGACGGTAACTGACTTGCCCAGCTCCAATGTAACATCAGTAATGTTCGGCTTGGCATGCCAAGCCGAGAGCACAGCAGCGGCTATGATCGTATGCCCGATTTCATTAGGGTGGATGCCATCAGCAGATAAGGCAAAATGAGGGTCTAATTGGCGACCTTTTAAGGTGGCAGCAACCATTGGGGCATTCAAATTCACAACACAAATGCCACGCTTAATGCCGAGTCGCTTGATGAACTCGCCATACCTGATTAAAACATCGTTATATGTGCTAACTGCAGGACCTTTAACACTGACATCTTTGTCGAACATAGATGGCGTCAATAGGGTAAGACGCGCTTGTGGTAAAGTTTGCTTCAACTCGTCCACAATGTGAGTCAATCCTTCAGCGAAGCGTTGAAAGGTTACCTCGTCGTAGGCGTGATACTCACCGTCATTCATACCTAGCAAGATCGTCACAACGGTTGGTTTGTAAGGCAGCACATCTCGCTTGAGCCGCGTTTCAATAGAGCCTCCACCACCGCCAGTAACGTAGTCTCCACCCCAACCCGAGTTGATAAATTTAATGTGCCAATTAGGATAGTGGGTAATAACATAGTTTTCAATGTCGCGTCCGTACATCTGTTGCTCTGTAATTGAGTCACCGTAGAAGACAACAGTATCGCCGTCGTGGAGGAAAAACGAGTCATCTGTTATGCCAACCCTAGCTGCCGTTAAGCTCAGCACAAACAAGGCTAGCACCACGAGAATGATGCCTCTTCGCATTGTAAATTCCTCTTAGTTGAGTCTAATGGAAAAAATTACCGAGTTATCTAAAAAATCTGGTTAGAGAGGCTAAAAGTCTTCATTGAGATTATTAAGCTGCTTTTGTTCCCAAATGTGGCATTTGTATCAGCGTCTCAGTCTGCTAGTTCCTACCAATCCAGGCATAGATCCTATTTCGGTGTTGGAAAGCTGCTTTCGCAGCTTCGCACACGGTTTTTCGACAAGTCGGTAGATGCCCCATGCAAGAAGCACTGAGAGCCCAAAAGCTAAGATCGCTTGCCCGATCGGATGCACTATTGGCAGTTGGGACTTGATAATATAAATGACTATATAGTGCAGAAGGTAGAGAGAATAGGAAAGCACGCCCAGAAAGCTCACCCATTTAAGGTTAAGGATACGAAAGAGCCCCCAGTAGGGGTAGCGCAATGCAACGATAAACACTGGATACAATGAGATGCCTTGAAGGCTATAGCGAAACGTTTCGCGAAAAAGCGGATCTCGGAACATTAAGCTAAATAACAAACCAGCAAACCCCAAGGGAAGGAGGAGACATTTCCATACTTGTTCGGACACTTGACCTTTACCATCGAGAGCAGGGTTGCCGTAGACCGCTAGTGCGCATCCAAAGACGATTGAATCTGCGCGAGTATCGCTGGCATAGTAAGTCCGGTCCTCTAAGGTGTGAAATCCGTACACAAGAATGCAGCGCCACACGAGAACAACCGCACAGATAGCCCAGAGGACAAGTGCCTGTTGGCGTGGAGCTGCAAGCTGCCGCTGCAGCATTAGGTAAAGCCAGGGAAATACCAGGTAGAAGTGCTCCTCGACTGCTAGAGACCAATAGACACCAGTGCCCAAGGGCTGCCCTGATGCATCCTCGAAGATTCTCCAATAATTCGAAAAACTCAGAAATAGGGAGATTGTTCCAGGCCAGTGAAGCTCTCCCGGAAAGATATGGAATTGGGTGAGCAGCACTGCGATGCCCAGTACTAAATAGAAGGTTGGCAGGATACGCAGTGCACGACGTAAGTAAAAACGCTTGAAGCTCACCGTTCTAGTTTTGTTAAACTCTATTCTCAGCAGTGTTGCAATCAGGTAGCCGCTGAGAAAAAAGAATATCGTGACGCCAAAGCCGCCGGGCACAAATTTTTCCAGTCCTGCATGGGCTGCAAATACGAGCAGGATGGAAACAGCACGAATGCCATCAAGCGAAGGCAGATGCCGATTCATAGTTTAGAGCTGAATGACTTGTGGGGACTATGGGGCTGCCTAATCCCAAGATTTCTTACAGGTGGGATTTTTCTAGTAAGTAGAAGGCTAAGACTTACGAGAAACTAAAAAGATTTTAGAAGTATCCCACTGAGCCGTCTCAGTATAACTTCCCAATTCTTCGGCCGTGAGGTCAGGATTTTGATTGAGCAACTCGTCAAAAGCGAGCTTCTCTCCCTTATTCTGCTCAGCTAAATCGCATGAATTCCAGTCGTCGAAGAAAATAATTGCTTGCTCTTGAATCAGCGGGGCACAGAAATCAAGTGCCTGTTTAGCTGAAGAATAAATATCGCAATCGATCATGATAACGCTGGCCTTAGTGATTTGATGTTGTTTGATTAGCCGAGGATTCAGCATGTCACTAAACCAGCCCTTTACCAAAGTTACCCGCTGTAAATCCACATCTTGCTGTTTTAGCAATTCTCTAGTAAATTTTTCCTCAGATTTGAATTGACCAGCGTACCAATTACCATCCTCTGCATCTGCTGAATCTGGCATACCTTCAAAAGAATCGAAGCCAAACAATCGGACACGGTCAAATCCTGCATCTTTGAGAGCGTGATACATACAAGCCATGGATGAGCCGTGGCATACTCCAAACTCCAAATAGTCTCCTAACTCCTGTGCCGCCTCATTCTTGCTCAACAACAGCAAAGCTTCACTGTACTTGCGCTTAAGTTCTTCTTGAGGAACCAGCCTATAACCAAAGTGTTGTACTTTTATCTTCAACCTTTGGTTATCAAACCAGAGTTGAATTTTCTTAGGGGCGTAGCTCATTACATAGTTAAAGATAGAGTTGAGATGAAGGGTTTTCAAAACATTAACGCTTGTACTTATGTTTGACATTTGCATGTTTTTTCTCTCCTTTGACATAACTATAGATTCAAAATGCTCAGTATGATAACTTGACAAACTTAGATATAACGGCAATTAAGCTCCTCAAAGGTTAGTGTGCTATCTCAGCTACTCCTACAGATATTGAGGAACTTTAGTAATTGCCAAATGGCTCACCTTATTAACTTGTCACAAGTGACTCAAGTTCGCAGTTTCACTTTACTTTTCTCGATCTACATTTTGCCAAATTCTAGTTCTTATCCTACTTCCAAACTAGAGATTGCCTTGCTTATACTGATCGATAATGTAGTCACAGGCACGGACGGTAATAGCCATCATTGTGAGCGTTGGGTTCTGGTATCCCTGTGATACGAAGCAGGCACCATCGGTCACGAACAAATTCTTTACATCCCAACTCTGATTAAAGCGATTAAGCACAGATTTCTTAGGATCATTTCCCATACGCGCAGTTCCAACCTCATGGACAGCTAGTCCAGGTGTCAGCAGTTTTTGATTGGTCCGCAAAACTTCAAATCCAGCAGATTGTGCTATTTCCTCAGATGATTCGAGCATATCATCTGCCATCTTGTGTTCGTTATCTGAGTGTATGCACTTGATATGAGCAACCGGGATCCCCCACTTGTCTTTAGTGTCCTTGTCAATGGAAATATAGTTATCAAACCGTGGCAGCATCTCGCCAAAAGCAATCATATTGCACTCGCTACCGAACATCCCAACTTGGATGCCGTAGCCTCGGATGAAGTTTGGGTGGTGCTCGGTCACATTTCTAAACTGGGGGATGTAAAGCCAAGCATCACCAGTGAATTTTTTATTAACCTCCACCTGTTGAGGCATCGGTACTGTGCAGACAATGGTATGCGACATTGTATGGTCCATTAGAAAGTGACCGAGTAGCCCTGAAGAGTTACCAAGTCCTGCTGGATGCTGAGGTGTCGCAGAGTTAAGTAGCAGGCGAGTTGATTCAACTGTGGAAGCGCAAAGCACAATGATATGACCAAACACCTCATAGCTTTTGTGCGTCAATCGGTCGACGAAAGCAACCCCTTTAGCTTTGCCAGTCTTGTAGTCTATGATGACGTGACTAACGATAGCATTGCTGCGTAGCCTTAGTCGTCCAGTCTTCAGTGCACTAGGAAGGGTAGACGCTGGAAGTGCTGTGCGTTTGATAGTTACATGACGGTCTTTCCAGTTAAGCTCTACAGCTGACTTGAGCAGCTGCTCACTATAAGTCATTGTTCTGCTAGATTGGAACAAGGAATCGGGTAAATTTGGAATGTGTTCCACCGTACCGGTCAAACCCATCCAGCGTTCGACGCGCTCGTAATAGGGTACCAACTCAGCATATTCAATTGGCCAATTCTCTCCATAACCATCGCGGTTTGCTGCTTTAAATTCGTAATCGGAAAATCGATAAAACTGGCGGCAAATCGGGCGACCGTTGCTCCTAATACTCATACGACCGCCGACTTGTCTACTGCGAATCCAATAGAAGGGTTGATCTTGGGGCGTAGTGTAGGGGTTGTCGATGTCGTCAACAAAGGCATGAGGGTGCTTTTCCCATGCATGGCACTGCGATTGAATTGGCTGGCGATTTGTTGTTGGTTGCCACCTAGTAAACCGTCGTAGAGCTCCTGGGAAATCAGGATGAGGTAAGCGATCTCCAGCTTCTAGTACAATCACCTGCAGACCAGCTCCGGTTAGCATTTTTGCTGCACAACCACCGTTTGGTCCCGATCCAACGATGATTGCATCATATACTTTAAATTCGGTCAATTCTGTCATTTCAAGCCGAGTTATCAACCCACAACACTCATAAAAACTCAATTGCTCGTAACAATCAACTAGACTGATCTTGGAGGATACGGCGTTTTTGAGTTGCCCCGACGATCTTTAAGGCAAAGGTTTCCATCTGGTTATAAAGGTCCAGAGGCAAGAAACCCAGCAGATAAGCAGCAGTCAAGGTCATGAGTGTACGGCGAGGCTCCTCAAGGAGGATACGCCAGTGAGCAGCTAAGGCTTGATGGATCAGTTTCATGGCCATTGAACCTGCTTGCAGCCGTACCGCCGTTCTGGCTAAATACCGCAATTGGTAAGCCTTAGCTGGGCCTTCCCATTGAGCTACCAGTTCCGGAGCGTAAGAGCGAGTTTTTTCAATCACTTTTTCTATATGCTCTAATTGCTTAAGTATGTTTGCTGAAAGCCCTCTTGAATTTACCCTGTATAGTGTTAAAGCTTCAGGGATACCTTCTATCTGCCAGTTGGTTTGAATAAGGATACGAAGCCAACACTCAATATCCTCAGCCTGACGAAAGTACTCATCAAAGTAAAAGTCTTCAACCGTCCCGTGAAGATTATCCTTAAATCTAATAGCTTCAAAGACCTCTTTGCGAATTACCGCTGTGGAGCCATTACTAACTGGATTTTCGCGAAGCAAATAAGGCGGAGTAATTTCCTTAAGTTTGGGCATCAAATACGTACCTAAAGAGTTCCCTGCTTCATCGATAAACGCGGATCGGGTAAAGCTGATTCCTACTAAAGGCGAACTTTCTAGGTGTTCAATTTGTCTTTCCAGCTTTTTGGGCAACCACAAGTCGTCCCCATCCAGAAGAGCTAGATATTTTCCTTGAGCATGGCGAATACCTGTATTCCTGGCTCCAGCTAATCCTCGATTTTCTTGACGAATAATTTTAATCCTGGGATCTATAAATTGCTGACATATTTGTACAGTTTGATCGGGGGAACCAT
Organism: Chroococcidiopsidaceae cyanobacterium CP_BM_ER_R8_30; assembly: GCA_019244235.1. GTDB lineage: Bacteria > Cyanobacteriota > Cyanobacteriia > Cyanobacteriales > Chroococcidiopsidaceae > JAFAVL01. The sequence goes on along the minus strand of JAFASY010000209.1, from coordinate 2,685 downwards.
CATCAACAATAATCAACTCAAAATCCTGGTAGCTTTGATTAAGAACTGATTCGACTGCAGCGCCGATATATTTCGCTACTTGGTAGGCAGGAAGAATCACAGAAACATTTTTCATTTTAACCACCAATCTTTCAACAGATTTCAATTTTTCAGATAGAAAAAAGTAGGTCTTGAAAATTTATATTGACTTTCCCCAAGTTGTTTGGAATATTTGATATCAAAGGCAAGTGGCTCTTAAATAAATTCTTCCAAAATTTAATAGATATTATGTTTTGCTTCTATACAGTTACTCAACGTATTTCGTTAGATAGCGAACCACACTAAGTCCTAGCTTCCTGTTTAGTTACTGGAAGTATAAAAATATTGAATATACGATAATGCTCTTGCTGAACTAAGGTTTAACTACTACATTAAGAAGGATGTACTTGCTAAATAGTTCAGAATGAGGTAAACGCAGCTTTAGGAGATCACTATCGTGCCAGACTAAATTTTAAAAGTCAGATGAGTGCGATAACCTCTAGCTCATATGCTTCATCATTACCTTGCTAAAATATCTATAATGCTCCTACATCTTTAGCCTTTTTAAAGAACGTTTGATGAACGTTCGAAGAGGTTGATTTGGAATTTTTGGTAAAAGCTCTTCAGTGATGGTGTATTTTCCATCGTATACATCATAGAGAAGTTTAGATGAATCAAATATCCTTTCTTCCCAACACTTAGCAAAATTGTTCGCATTAACAGATAATTTCCAGTTTAAAGACGGATCTAAAACTGATGTTTCCCAGTTTGCTAGCTTTTCATGCTCAAAAATCTCAAGGTTCTTACGATTGTTCAATCTTTTTTGAATTTGTTGAGGAGAACGATATTGAAAATGTTTCAGCCGGATCCTTTCTGGATAGTGAATGTAAAGCTCATCGGGCCATGCATTTTTAGTCCATATCAAATCTTCCTTATATCTAAAAAAGCGTATTTCTGACCAATTGTTTATATAGAACCGACATTTTTTTTCGACTGGTACGTCATCCGCATAAAGGGATGGCTCTTGATTGTAAAGAACTAAATCCTTGTCTGTAAAATAATATTGAAAACTTGCTGACCAAACCAGTTCATATTTTTGAGGTATTTCGGCTAAAAATCTTTTTGGATTATCAATATATATTTCATCAGCGTCTAAACGGCACCACCAATCTCCATTGGAACTATTGGATCGATAACGGTTGAAAGCTTCGCTTCGAATCTGGTCCCTCATAGGTTTACTTTCTTGTTTATAAGGAACTATTTGCCTGTGGTCTTTGGCAAGATTCACAACCTTTTCCCAAGTTCCGTCTGTGCTACCATTATCATAGACATAAATAAAATCACTCCAAGTTAGCGCAGCTTTTAAAACCTGTTCAATTATGTCGCTCTCATTCTTGACTAGAGAAATACTGTGGATTCGCATTTTGCAGGTACCTCATTAACAACAAATACCACAACAAGTCTTTCGACCTTAAACAGGGGCAGCACGAATTTTGCTGAGTATCCTAAAGAGATAACCAGCAACTTTAGGTGAGATTAATTGCACCAATAGTAGCTTGATTAATAAAAATTGAGTTTTTTTATCTAAAAGAACTCGTGGTTGCAAGCAAATTGCCATTTGTAACTTTTTGCTTGCCTGCTTAGCTTGACCAGTGCTAGAAATATATGTCAAGTGTAGGTGCGCTATAAATCTATATAGATTAGCTAGGCTTTGATTCTTGAGAAATTGTAATTCTAGGGGAACACTTTGAAATATATTGTCAATTACGCGAAGAGACTCTTTCTCCATTACCTCAATTTTGGACGACGCTGAGTTTGAGGTTTTGCGATAGAGGATTTGCGCTTTAGAAACTACAACAAAAGGCCAACGGGCTGCCAGACGTAGATAAAATTCCCACTCTTCAGCATGTGTAAGTGTGGGATCGAAATTGCCTATAGATTCAAGAGCTTGCCTACGAATTAAGGGATTTGAGCCGCTGCCAAGAAAATTTGTAACTAATAGGTTTGCATAAACATTATCTTTAAAGGTTATGGATTCACCAGTATGAAAATATTTTCCTTGCTCATCCATATAATGAGTCCAGCTGTAAGCAACTCCTGCATCAGGATGTAGCTGCAAGGCTGATAGTTGTAACTCTAACTTATCTGTCGTCCATAAGTCATCCGCATCAAGAAATGCAATAAAGTTACCCTTGGCATGAGCAATGCCACGATTTCGAGCTACTGAAACTCCACCATTTGGATATGACAAAACTTTTACCCGAAAATCTTTAACTGTACCAACCAGTTCTAGGGTCCGATCAATAGAACCATCATTAATTACTATTAATTCAAAATCCGAAAAGGTTTGTTGCAGAACTGATTCAATTGTTTCTAAAATAGTGCGCTCAGCATTGTAGGCAGGAATAATAACTGAAATAGTAGACATTTCGATAGTATATAGAATTCAACTCATATTGTCGCAGAGTATCAAGCTTTTAAAAAGGCATAATCTAGCAAATTCTGATAGTGTATGAATACGTAATGTACCTGTTAGTAAGTTTTTCTCAAAGCTTATTTTAAATTTTTAATGAATATAATCCTTTATTTGACTCTGTTCAAATTTCTCGTTTTACGTTGGTAATCCTAGAGTGCACTCTTGGTGTCTTCTCTAGCAAACCACAACAT
>JAFASY010000185.1 GCA_019244235.1 Chroococcidiopsidaceae cyanobacterium CP_BM_ER_R8_30 | reverse complement strand
TTCTTCATAAGTTTGAAGTATTATTATTGTAGCGTGTTTGTCTTTTACTCTCTGCCTTCTCTTCCCTTCTGCCTTCTGCCCTCTGCCCTCTGCCTTACCCCAACCCAGATCACCAAATTCTGACATGAGCCCACATTAGCTGCAAATCCAGTCAGCATTCACAGAGCAAGAGCGGTTTATTCCAGAAACGTCCGATCGCATCTTTCGGTTAGGTATGTCTGATTATGCCGAACTTGTGTTATTGCCTGACCTGATGCAGCAATTGTCCCAGCAGGCTCCCAAAGTGCAGCTCCAAGTGCGAGCGACCGATCGCCACGAAGCCTTGAGCTTGCTGGATGAGGATCTAATTGATTTGGCAATCGGTTTCTATCCGGATTACTCTTCCTGGCATCGACGGCAGGTGCTATTTCAGGAAGAGTTTGTGTGTGTGTGCCGCCAGGAGCATCCCTCCGTCCAGAAATCACTAACCTTGGATATGTATCTGAAAGCCTCTCATCTGCTGGTCTCTTTACGGGAGGACCGAACGGGACGGATTGACAAGATTCTGGCAAACCAGAACTTGCAACGCCACATCGTATTGACCATTCCCCACTTTCTACTTGCTGGGTTTATCTTGGCACGAACTGATTTATTCGCGGCATTGCCAAAGCGATTGGCTCAAGTTTGGACTGAGTTTTTGCCCTTACAACTCTTACCGTTACCGATTCAGGTTCCTGGCTTTGCCCTCTCCATCCTCTGGCACAGTAAAAATCAAGATGAAGCAGGGCATCAATGGTTACGTTCACTCTATACATTGATGTGTCTGAACTGGTGAGCCGCAATTGATACCTTTGTCAGAGTGAATCAGGCGCGTTAAACACAGACAGAGAATTCAGGTCTGCAGAGGTTGATGGTGTAGGTGCGGAAGCAAATCTCAGCTGTTCAGTCTACGACTAAAGGAGGCTGTGTAGGTAAACCACAATGCCAACAGCATACAGATGCCTACACTAGCTGCCACATTCAAGAAAGAGACAACAAAAGCGACTAAGTAGGCGGGTGGACCTACACGATAATGAATGTTTATCCGCTCTACCTGTGCTCGACTTATGTGTTTATCTAATAGCCTGTAGTTGGTAGAGGCATACTTCCACAGAGCACTGAAAGCCAAAGCAATACAGAGATAGGTTCCACTATATACTACTGCTGCCACCTTAGCTTCTGAATGCTCAATAAACTCTGCTAGTAAAGCTGTAGGAAAGGGAACAAAGGTAACTAACAATAAGAGGAACCCATTGAGGAAGAGGAACGGACCATCCGTACGCCTAATGTGATTAAACAGGGTGTGATGATTTACCCACATCACCAGAATTGTCATAAAACTGAGGAAGAAAGCCAAAAAGAAGGGCCATTGCCGCAGCAAAAGGGTCAACAATCCGAGCGAAGGCAAGACCTCTTGTGTTTGGGGCACCCTGATATTCAGCACTAAGAGAGTGATTGCAATTGCAAAGACACCATCGCTGAAAGCTTCAATCCGTCCAGTTTCTTTTTCATCACTAGTAGGGTTTACTTGCATAGTTACTCCTGTTAGAATTCAGTAACGACCTGATACCAGTAAGCCAATTCTTATTAAGATTTTGTAGGTAGAGGTGACACTGTATCCAATTTTTTTGGTAGTTTTTTTAATTAAAAAACAGCGGTTTCGGCGGGCAGAGCAGTCTCGTTCCTACCAAGCTGGAGGTGCTGGATTGGGACTGGCGATCGCCGAAGCAATCGTTCAGAGTCATGGTGGAGCAATTACTGTCACAAGTCAGTTGGGAGTTGTTTCACCGTGATATTGCCAGCGTTTGCTAGCAGCATATAGGAAAATAAACTGATACGAGTTAAATGAATTGTCAATTTTCGGGTTCTGGAATTGGAAAGGTATCTCCAGCTAGATAAGCATTGAAATGCTGTTTAAAGTATATCCAAGATGTCATATCTTCTCGATCTAGTAAGGATTTGGGTGCATCCTTAAACAAAGGCACTCTGGTATTGATTTCATCTTGCAGCAGTTGAGGTAAGTCAGCAAAGCTATTCACTTTTCGCCCACTGGCACTGTAGATAAGATGACCCGCCCGCTCCCCCATTTTCATCCAGGGGAGCCAAGGACCAATTCTATCCCAACTCAAGAATAGTCGAGAAACAGAAACCCTCTCAGAATTCAGCAAATCTTCAGTTGGCACAGTCAGCTTAAATAGCTCAACGGCTTGATAAGTTGGATTGGGACTATAATCAACAAATTTGGTATCTTCAGCAAGGGGATTAGGATAAGTGGGGAATAAGTCAAATATGAAGGTAGTGAGATCGCCATCTACTTTGGCGGGAAAATTTCCTTTAAAATGACCTTGTACTGGATTATTAGCAACATGGATCACTGGCAATATCTCTCCAGTCCACGGATTTTCCCATTTATGGACAATTCCTCCTGTATTGGGGTCAAGATAATAAGTTAATTCTCTTGATGTAAAATCCCAACTACTATCTTGAGCCGCAATACATCTGCTAACACTCATACCAATAATTTTGAATAGGCGTTTTTTGGGTTCATTTGGCACAAAGGCATATATTGAACCCGCCCAGGTTAAAAACGTTGGGTTAGCATCTAGAGAGCTACGTACCTTGACAAATTCTTTCGCATCAAATTCCCGAACTGTAGCTACCATAAAAAAGCTCCTGATATTACCCAACCATTTTAGAGTTCCATTGCTCCCTCTTTGGGCAGGCAGTTGCCAACCATATAGCTCCTACCAAGGAGTGACTGACAATTATACCTTTGGAGTGACGAGTTAAGAGGTGTTAAGAAGGCATAGTATTTAACATAACAAGCCGTACTGGATGGGCGTTATACCGCAGCTGGCCCAGTGTTGGACATCGGAGGAGAGCGACGTCAGATGTCTGAACAGTGCAAATAAAAGGTTAAGACGGTGTGGAGTTTTTGTCGCTTCCTCCACTTTGTTACTACCGAGGGTCGGCGCAACCCGACACCAGAGCGGTCTGAGGTAGTTTACGTCGAGGAGTCCTACCATGGTAGACATTCACTTGCAGCCCGGACCGTCTTGGCTCAGTTTTGACCCGGGAAGGTTCGGCTCATTTAGTAGCTAATCGTTTTCTCTAAGGCCAGGAACTCTCTCGCATCGGTATAACCATCAGCTCAGGGATAACTGTTTGGGCTGGTGTAGATAGTAGGAATCGGATTGTTTCAGCCACGTTTTTTGGGTCCTGGAGCGTACTGACATCAAGATCAGGAAACCGCTCTAGCAAGAATGGTGTCTGCATCCCGCCAGCAACTAAAGCTGTAACTTTGATGTTGTGAGTTCTTGCCTCCACATGTAAAGCATGACTAAAGCCTAAAAGACCCCATTTGCTTGCGTGGTAAGCCGCAGCATTTGCCCAAGCCCGCTTAGCAGCAGTGGAAACAATATTAATAATATGACCACTTCCCTGCTCTTTCATGAAAGGTAGAGCAAATTTCGACATGATAAACGGACCCCGTAAATTGACAGCAAGAATCCGATCCCAGTCAGTAATGGGCAGTTCCTCAATGGACAAAGTCACATCTATACCTGCATTGTTAATTAAGGCATCTAGGCGACCGTACTGAGCAGCAATCTTGTGAATCGCCTCTGCTGATTGGTTTTCGTCTGTAACATCAAGCAACAGTGGGATTGCTTTCCTGCCATCAGAGCGAATTGCCTGTGCCACTTTTTCAGCAAGCTCGTGACGAATATCCGCAACAACAACGCTAGCACCTGCTGCAGACAAGGTTTGGCAGACAGCTTCACCTAATCCTCGTCCGCCTCCAGTTACAAGTACAACCCTTCCTTTCAATTCTTCCACCACTACAATTTTTTCTCCTGACTAACTATTAGCTTGAGGTTGACAGATTCCTTTCCCCCCCCTGCTCCCCCTGCCTCCCCTGCTCTCTTCTCTCCCC
>JAFASY010000018.1 GCA_019244235.1 Chroococcidiopsidaceae cyanobacterium CP_BM_ER_R8_30 | reverse complement strand
ACGAAGTCAACGCAGCTACTGGAGGGAACTTCCGGAAGAACGTTGACGGCCATGAAAGCATCTCCCATCCCATATTAGGGTAAATAACAATGCTCACACAACCTACTTTGGTGGGCGGAAGATCAATTACTAATGAGTGTGATTAGTATGAGTAAACTGCTTACTATTGCTATACCTACCTTCAATCGTGCTGAGTTACTGAATAAACAGCTAACATGGTTGGCTCAAGCACTCAGAGGCTTTGAAGCTGAATGCGAGATCTTAGTGTCTGATAATTGTTCAACAGACAATACCCAAGACGTAGTTAAAAGATGTCAATCAACTTTCAGCCATATAACTGTCAACTACAACAGAAATAATGAAAATGTTGGGGTGTTAAAAAATGTTGCCTATTGCCTACACACTGCAACAACTAAATATGTGTGGGCAATTGGCGATGACGATCCAATTGAAGCGAGGGCTGTTACTTATGTTCTAACAAAAATCAAAGAATACAAGAATCTATCATTATTATTTCTCAACTTCTCTGGGCGTAACAAAATCACAGGTGAACCTGTTTCTCCACGAACAATTATTGGTAATCGGTGGTTTGACGCGGATAGTGAAGATGGTCGTGGTGATGGCAAAGCAATTTTTGAGCATTGTTATGATAAAAGTGTTGGGGCTGTCATATTTCTTACTGCTACTGTATATCGAACCGAGCTAGTGCAAAGAGCTCTTGATATTTGGAAAGACGCTCCAAATAATTGGATATTCCTAGCATACTTAGCCGGATATTGTGCAGAGCATGGAAGTGTAATCGTAACTCAAGATGTTTACATGGAATGTGTTGTGGGTGTCAGTTATTGGCAGAAAGAGCAAAAATCAGCATTGTTGATGCAGTATAAACACATACCAGAAGTTTTAATAAAGCTGGAGGAAAATGGATACTCTAAGCAGTTTTGCCGAAGAATGATCGTGAAAAACTTGAAAGAAGTTAATTTAAAGGTAGTATTAGGTGCTCTGAGAAGATGGCCTTTCTTTACCATTAAGACAGTAATTCCCTTTCTAGCTCTGATTTTAGTTTCGGCTTTCCAGTTAATAAGTTCTAGAAAAGTGAAAACAGTTGAATTCAACCAGTCTATAACTCAACAGATATGAATTTAGATTTAACTGATCGTTATTCTTAACTAGGATAACGCCGAACTAATTCACTAAAGTATTAAAGGTATTTAATATTGTCTTAAGGATGAGGATATTTAAGGTTTCGATTTCAGACATTTTTGAACCTTGTGGCTCTGCTTTAAGTCCAACCTGAATAGAAACCGATTGCCGCTTAAATTCTTGTTTCCTACAAATTTACGGTACTCGTTTAATGCTAGATCAACGTACACACATCACATTCCAAGCACTTCAAACATATGACACAGAATTGTCGTTTTTGCAGTAGACTGCTAAAGCATACTTTCGCTGATTTAGGTATGTCACCAATAGCAAATGACTACCTTGCTGAAAGGCAGCTACATTTGTCAGAGAAGTTTTATCCCTTGCATACCTTCGTCTGTGAAAATTGTTTTTTGGTTCAGCTAGAAGAATTTGAGCCTCCGAATCATATTTTCGGTGATGGTGATTACGCTTATTTTTCTTCATACTCAGAGAGTTGGCTACGACATGCCAAGGCTTACACAGACTTAATGGTAGAGAGATTTCACTTTAACTCAAGCTGCCAAGTGATTGAAATTGCCAGTAATGATGGTTATCTACTACAGTACTTTCACGAGAAAAATATTCCAGTTTTAGGAATAGAGCCAGCTGCGAATACTGCGGAAGTAGCCATTAAAAAGGGGATTCCTAGTATCCCAAAGTTTTTTGGGATCAAGACAGCACAAGAGTTGCTACATGAAGGTAAACAAGCCGACCTTTTACTAGGCAATAATGTGCTGGCTCATGTACCTGACTTAAATGATTTCGTCGCAGGAATGAAAATAGTCTTGAAGCCAAATGGTATCTTGACAATGGAGTTCCCACATCTGTTTCAACTGATGCTGCACAATCAGTTTGACACAATTTATCACGAGCATTTCTCCTATTTTTCGTTCTTGACGATTGAGAAAATTTTTGCTTCTCATGGTTTGACTTTGTTTGATGTAGAAGAATTACCAACTCACGGTGGCTCTCTTCGCATCTACGGTAAACATGATGATAATGTAGAACCAGTCATCAGCAATCGCGTTAATCAACTAAAAGCAAAGGAAGTTGCTGCTGGACTGGATCGGATAAAAACATACACTACATTTAAAACACAAGTTGAAAAAACAAAGCGCAAACTATTAACTTTTCTACTGACGGCTAAGGCCGATGGTAAATCAATTGCTGGTTATGGGGCTCCAGCTAAAGGTAATACATTGTTAAACTACTGTGGTATAAGCAGAGATTTTATCGATTACACAGTAGACCGCAATCCCCATAAGCAGGGATTATTTCTACCTGGAACTCATATTCCCATCTTTCATCCAGAAAAAATCTATGAAACAAAACCTGACTACTTGCTCATTTTGCCTTGGAACCTCAAAGAGGAAATTATGGAACAAATGGCATTTATTGGTCAATGGGGAGGGAAATTCATCCTACCAATTCCTGAAGTACAGGTCTACTTACCAGAAGAACTCTTAGTTGCTTAGACAATAGAACAACCCGAAGTTTGTGGAGAAGGTAAATGATTGTAAACTTTTCATCTAGTATAAGTAAAGTTGTGCTTTATATTCTTACCAGAATCAAAGCTCGTCTTCAATACAACAAAACCTTTCGGGTTGTTTCTCTCAAACCAAAGCAATCTTCTCAAGGAAATGTTCTTTTTTCTTACCGCATTGAACCATTTTTTTTAAAACCTGGTCAACCGATACCCAATGACCATACTTGGTACTGGGAAGTTTTGCAAATAGCTCAAACCTTCCTAGATCTTGGCTACAGTGTTGATGCTATACAATTTCATAATCACACATTTGTTCCTAAGAAAGAATATGCTTTCTTCATTGATATTCGCGATCAGTTAGAAAGGCTTTCACCAAAGCTAAATGAAGACTGCGTGAAAATCCTACATGTTGATATTGCTAATATGACCTTTCGTAACGCGGCAGAATGTAGCAGACTTTTAGATTTACAACAAAGAAAAGGCATTACTCTACGTCCGCAAAGATACGAAGTTCCTAACTTGGGAATTGAACATGCTAATTGCGCTACTGTTTTAGGAAACGATTTTACAGTTGGTACTTTCAAATATGCGAACAAGCCAATGTATCGCATTCCAATTTCTGCGCCAGATGTTTATCCTTGGGCTGAAGAGAAAGACTTTGAAGGCGTGAAAAAGCATTTCCTTTGGCTAGGTAGCGGAGCTCTAGTTCTTAAAGGATTAGACTTGGTACTCGATGCTTTTTCAGAAATGCCCGACTACCATTTAACTGTCTGCGGACCAATTAGTAATAACAAGGAATTTGAACGAGCTTTTTATAAGGAATTGTATGAAACACCAAACATTCATACTTACGGCTGGATCGATGTTGCCAGTTCGGAGTTTATAGAAATTACGAATAGTTGTCTTGGTCTTGTTTATCCTTCTGGTTGCGAAGGTCAATCTGGTGGAGTCATAACCTGTTTACATGCTGGATTAGTTCCAATTTTAAGCTATGAAACTGGGGTAGATGTTTACGATTTTGGTGCAATCTTAAAAAACTCTTCCATTGAGGAAATCAAAGCAACGATTAGAAGAATCTCTAATTTACCTGGTGAGGAGCTAAAAACAATGGCTCGTAAAGCGTGGGAATATGCAAGAGCCAATCATACAAGAGGAAATTTTGCGAAAGTTTACCGGAATACTGTGCTGCAAATTATAGAAAATCACGGTAAGCAGAAGCTTGAGATTTCTCAGGCTACGCAGGGATTACATTCAAGCTTAAGACAAAGATATAGAGAACATATTAGTCCTAAATAGTAACATGTATAAGTGGTATGATTACACAACAATGTAACCAAAATATTAATAGTATTCAGACAAAATATTTCCTAAACAACTCTGTTCAATCATTGTTTGAACAGCAGGTAGAGCGGACACCCGATGCAGTAGCCGTGGTCTTTGAAGAACAACAACTCACCTACCAGGAACTGAATCTCAAGGCAAATCAACTAGCGCACTACTTACAGAAGTTGGGTGTAGGACCAGAAGTGCTTGTAGGCATTTGTGTCGAACGCTCTCTAGAAATGCTGGTGGGGTTATTGGGGATTCTTAAAGCAGGTGGAGCATATGTGCCTTTAGACCCAAGGTATCCTAAAGAGCGTTTAGCTTTCATGTTATCGGATACGAAGGTATCAGTGCTTCTGACTCAGAAGCAGACAAGTGATGAGCTTTTTGAGCAGCAGCCACAAATGGTTTATCTTGACACAGCTTGGGATTCTGTTGCTAAAGAGAGTCAAGAAAACCCAGTCGAGCCACTAGCACCACACCATCTTGCTTACGTAATGTATACTTCTGGCTCGACTGGAAAACCAAAAGGCGTGCAAATGACTCACGCTAGCGTCTTATCTTATCTTCAGTCGCTCAACAAGGTATTGCAGGTGCAAGCAGATGATGTCTATCTCCACACGGCATCTTTCTCATTTTCTTCTTCGGTCAGGCAATTGATGCTGCCTTTGTCTCAAGGCTGCCGAATTATCCTTGCCAATTACGAACAAACTAGAAATCCCCTCTCGCTTTTTGAGCTGATTCAGAAACAAGGTGTAACAGTCTTTGACACAGTACAGTCAGTCTGGCGTCATGGACTTCAGGCTCTAGAAAGTTTAGACCCAACGTATGCCAAGGGAGTTTTGCAGTCTAGCTTGCGACTGGTTGTGTTTTCTGGTGGTTTACTACCATGTCAGTTGCTTAAAAGGCTTCGTAGAAGTTTGGGAAACAAATCGCAGATTGTGAATATTTATGGTCAAACAGAGACTATTGGGGTCAGTGCCTATCAGATCCCGCCTGAATTTGACCAGGAACAAGGATACGTACCAGTTGGGTATCCTCTCGCACACACTCAGGTTTATATACTCGACTCCAATCTTCAACCAGTTCAAAAGGGGGAGAAGGGTGAACTGCATGTTGCTGGTGTAGGTCTAGCTCGCGGTTATCTCAATCGCCCAGAGCTGACTTCAGAGCAATTTATATTCAATCCGTTTGGCGAAGGCTCAACTGCCCGACTCTACAAAACAGGGGACGTGGCTCGCTACTTACCTGATGGTGCTGTTGAAATTCTAGGTCGCCTTAACTATCAGGTGAAGATTCGAGGAATGCGGGTTGAACTGGGAGAAATTGAGTTAGCGCTGGAACAGCACCCCACTGTCAGAGAAGCTGTGGTGACATCGGTAGAGAATGTCTCGGCTGATACGCGCCTAGTTGCTTATCTCGTACCTAAGTTATTCCCAGATGGACGCAGCCAAATGGTTTCTATTGGGGAACTGCGCGGTTTTTTAAAAAAGAAGTTGCCTGAATATATGGTGCCTTCTTCTTTCGTGACGATTGCGGCTCTGCCTCTGACTCCAAATGGCAAAGTAGACCGTTGCGCCCTTGCCGCACTTGACTTAGCAAGGCAAAAACCAGCAGCAACCTTTGTTTCCCCTCGTAATGATTTAGAATCCCAGCTTACACAGATTTGGGAAGAAATTTTAGGCATCCAATCTATTGGTGTGAGGGACGACTTCTTCGACTTAGGAGGGCATTCCTTACTGGCCGTACGCTTATTTGCTCAAATAGAGAAGAGATTTGGCAAAAAACTTCCCCTATCCTCCCTCTTTAAATCGGGTACTGTAGAAGATCTCGCCCAACTCATTCGTAAGGAAGAGCTAGCATCTGGCAATCGGGTCTCAATTACAGACATGTCGGTGAATCCTGTTTCAGAGGACAAACCAAAAGATCTGTGGTCATCCCTAGTAGAAATTCAACCCAAAGGTTCCCAACCTCCTTTGTTCTGCATCCATGGTCTTGGTGGAGAAGTCTTGTGCTACCGCTATTTGGCACGGCATCTAGGAGCGGACCAACCTGTTTACGGGCTACAACCACAAGGGCTAGATGACAAACGGCCTCCCTTAACCCGGGTAGAATACATGGCAAAGCTCTACATGCAAGAAATTAAAACCATTCAACCCCAAGGTCCATACTATATCGCAGGGTACTCCTTTGGGGGTGTTGTTGCCTTCGAGATAGCTCAGCAATTTTGCCAGCAAGGTGAGAAAGTAGCGCTTCTAGCTCTGATTGATACTTGTCGTCCAGGTTATGCCAAGCGATTGCCTTTCTCAAAGCGAGTTTTTGAACACATAGATAATTTTTGCCAACAAGGAACTGTGTACCTACAGCAAAAGCTTATGGGTTGGCGCGAATGGAGCAGGCACATTATTTCAGAGAAATACAAGCCTTTTTCTCTTTTAAGTGAAACGTCGGAGCGGTTGCTTGAGGATGACGCAAATCCGTATGTTGTAGAAGCTAATGGTCGAGCTTTAAATCAATATGTATTCCAAGTCTACCCTGGTAAAATCACTCTTTTGCGAACTGAGGATAAAAAGCGGTATTCATATGTAGGGATGCAGTACGATCCGCAATTTGGTTGGGGTGAGCTAGCAGATGGAGGAATAGATGTTCATTATATTGCTGGCTCTCATGCTTCCCTTATGCAAGAACCTGATGTACAGGTACTCGCAGAAAAATTGCAAGTTTGTCTAGCACAAATAAATTGGAGAGAGGAGACGATCAAAGGTTATGTTGCGGGAACTGTGGTAGCAGATGGTAGGGTGAGAAATCGTGTCAGTTCGCTCTCTACTCAGAATGTATGAGCTACGGCAACTAAGATTTCTAGTTCTGTAAATTCAAAAGAAAAATGAATCAAGTCAGAGAATCTCTAATCACTCCTAAGGAAGAACCAAGTAAGCAACGACTCCATTTAGCTTATCTAGATGGTATTCGTGGTTTAGCATCTCTCTATGTGGTGCTGGTTCACAGTTGCTTCGCCCCTGAAACTGCCTTGCTGTGGTTACCTGTGACAAAGTTCCTCAGATACGGAATTTTTGCTGTTGTCATTTTTATCGTTCTGTCCGGATACTGTTTAATGCTTCCGGTCGTTCGTTCTCAAAGAGGGTCTTTTTCAGGAGGTCTCCTGGGCTTCTTTAGGCGAAGGATTCGACGTATTATACCACCTTACTATGCTGCTTTGCTCTTCTGTATGTCAGTAGGTGGAGCCATACTTTTGCTGAAACAGCTTAATGTCTTCGGGTGGGGTGACATCAGATTAGACACACTCAGCGGCTTATTTTCTCCGGTTTTCTCCTTGCATGATATGCTGATTTATTCTCTTCTGATTCAGAACTTTGGTTTAAATAGAATGATTGATGGTCCAACATGGACTATCGCAGTAGAGTGGCAAATCTATTTTGTATTTGCTGTCTTGCTAGTACCAATGTGGCAGCGCTTAGGCTTATTGTTCACGGTTGCCACTGCGTTTGTGATTGGACTAGCACTTGATTATCTAATGGGTAGTGAACTCTCTTTTTATGTCTGTCCTTGGTTTATAGGTATTTTTGCCTTGGGAATGGCAGCCGCAGAGATCAATTTCTCTCGCAAACCGTCCATAGCAAAGCTTAAATCATTACCTTGGGAGGTACTTGCCTTTATCTTTGCTAGCCTTGCTTTCTTTGGTGAGTGGCTACGATTCAGGTTAGAAGAGTTTCCAGAATGGATTGTTCATTATTGCGTTGCCCTTGGGACTGCATGCTTTCTCATCTACTGCACCAATATTTTAATTAGTGGTAAGACATTTCCTCCAGTTCTACGGCTGCTGGAATCCCGATGGGTAGTTGCATTAGGAACATTCTCCTACAGCCTCTATATTACGCATGCTCCCATAGTGTGGATTGTGTATCTGTGCCTGAGCAGCCAGCAGTTGTCTCCAACAATGTTGGCTGCCCAATCATTCCTCATCGCCGTGCCATTATCACTTGTGGTTGCCTACTTATTTCATCGCATCTTTGAGCGCCCTTTCATGTCCAATTTCTCGTTCAATGTAAAATCTCGAAAGGGTGGGTATGCAGGTTTACCACAGTCCTCCAGAGGCTGGAATGTATTTATCAATGGGGAGCAGATTGGTACACAAACTGAGTTTGCTACCTCTTTGAGAAAGCTACTTGAGTGGTTGCGAGAGTATATGTCTGTTGATACTGTCACACTCCTGCTGCCAATTATTGACCGACAAAATCTAGCAGTATATGCCACCCTCGGACTTGAGGAAGAGATCGCACAACAGATCTTGATACCCATTGGCAAGGGTTTTGCTGGGCATATTGCCGCCACTCAGGAACCAATGATAGTCGACAACCTGAATGAGATAGAGGTTGTGAGCCCAGTTCTGCGCCAGAAGGGTTTGCGATCGCTTGTTGGCATCCCACTGCCTATCAAGCAGAGTGAAATGGGCGTTCTGCACCTCGGCACCTTCCAGTCCCACAACTTCACTGAGCATGAGGTGCAGGAGCTGCAACTTATGGCAAATTTCATCAAATCGATGCTAGAGGATACAAGTCACTTCAAAATTGAAAACTCCTTACATCAAGAGCTTAATCTTTCACTTGAAGATGCTGGGATTGGGCAAGAGTTTGTCTTTGAGCTTGCGCTCTTGAGTTGCCGGAGCCGCCTCCGGCATTCCCTTGAGTTTGGGCTCTTGGATTGGGTAATAGTTAATCTATTCGGTCGTGAAGCAAGTCAAAGCATCCTTTGGGCGTAAGGTGTGGGGATATCTTGAAAAAGAATGAAAATTCTATTTTTAGACCAAAGTGGCAAGCCTGGGGGTGCAGAACTGTGCCTGATAGATATTGCCAAGCCGTATCGCGATCGCTGTTTAGTAGGCTTATTTATAGACGGTCCTTTCAGGCATTTCCTAGAGCAACAGCATATCCCTGTACAAATCCTAGGCACTCAATCGCTCCAGGTACGTAAATCAAGCAGCTTATTGGAGGGGTTAGGCAGCGTGAGGCAGCTTGTACCTATGATTGCCCAGGTTGCTAAAACAGCCCGTGAATACAATTTAATCTACGCCAACACACAAAAAGCTTTAGTTGTAGGTGCGTTAGCTAGCTTTATTAGTCGTCGCCCTTTAGTTTATCACTTGCATGATATTCTCTCGGTCGATCACTTTAGCCAAACTAACCGTCGCCTTGCTGTAACTTTAGCAAATCGCTTTGCATCCTTAGTGATTGCCAATTCTAAAGCTAGTCAAGCAGCGTTTATTGAAGCAGGAGGACACCCAGATATAACGGAGGTTGTCTATAACGGTTTTGAACCAGAACTTTACGACACTCCTGAGTCTAATAACCCAAGCCTTCTTAGACAAGAGCTTGGACTTGAAGAGCAATTCGTTGTGGGGAACTTCAGCCGTCTATCACCCTGGAAAGGACAGCATGTGTTAATCGAGGCACTTACCCACTGTCCCTCAGATGTCACAGCAATTTTTATTGGGGATGCATTATTTGGCGAACAGGATTATGTCAAACAATTACATGAAAGAGTTAAAGCCCTAGGACTAGAGGAGCGAGTTCAATTTTTAGGATTTCGCTCAAATATTGCACAGTTGATGGCGGTTTGTGATTTGGTTGCCCATACCTCAACCCGACCAGAACCATTTGGTAGAGTGATTGTTGAGGCAATGTTATGCGGACGTCCTATAGTTGCCACTCAGTCTGGTGGAGCAATTGAACTCGTAGAACCGGGCATAAATGGTTTTCTGATTCCACCCGATGCGCCACAGGAACTTGCCCAAGTTATTATCAATTGTCGTGACCAGCCACAGCATACCGCAACCATTGCTCACCATGCACGCAATACTGCCAGTCAGCGGTTTCACTTGATAAACATTAATCAGCAGATTACTCAACTGCTGTGCCAGGTTGTAGAGACTAATAAAAAAGTGCTAGTGCGTTAAGGAGTCATTTGATAAATGTGCGGAATTATTGGCTATATTGGCACGCAAACAGCTACGAAAATTTTGCTTTCTGGGTTAGAGAAACTGGAGTACCGGGGCTATGATTCTGCCGGAATTGCCACGGTTTGGGAAGGAGAAATCCAATGCATTCGGGCAAAGGGAAAACTTCATAATCTCCGCGAAAAAGTAGAACGACTAGAAAACCCAGCCCAGATTGGAATTGGACATACTCGTTGGGCAACGCACGGTAAGCCAGAGGAGTACAACGCCCATCCGCATATGGATGCATCAATGCGAGTCGCCGTGGTACAGAATGGCATTATTGAAAATTACCGCGAGTTGCGTGAGGAGTTGAAGCAACAGGGACATGAGTTCCGATCTGATACCGACACAGAAGTCATCCCTCACCTGATTGCTCAATTTTTATCAACAAACTCGAACTGCCTCTTTGAGGCTGTCAGACAGACTG
Source organism: Chroococcidiopsidaceae cyanobacterium CP_BM_ER_R8_30 (assembly GCA_019244235.1). Lineage (GTDB taxonomy): Bacteria > Cyanobacteriota > Cyanobacteriia > Cyanobacteriales > Chroococcidiopsidaceae > JAFAVL01. The sequence continues at coordinate 19,616 of JAFASY010000018.1, read as the reverse complement.
TTAACAAACTTGAGGGGGCGTTTGCGATCGCCGTCATCAGCGCTGACTACCCCGACGAACTGATTGTTGCTCGGCAACAAGCCCCCTTAGCGATTGGGTTTGGTCAAGGGGAATTCTTTTGTGCCTCTGATACTCCCGCCCTTGTCTCCCATACCCGTGCCGTACTGATTCTAGAAAATGGGGAACTAGCAAGGCTGACACCTCTAGGGGTTGAAGTTTATAGTTTTGCAGGCGATCGCCTCAAAAGACACCTCCGCACCTTGAGCTGGAGTCCCTTCATGGTGGAGAAGCAGGGCTTCAAGCACTTCATGCTAAAGGAAATTTATGAGCAACCAAGAGTTGTTAGAGCTTTTTTAGCAGCCTATGCTGATGATGGTTGGTGCCCAGGGGGGATATCCGAGACACCACTACGGTTAGGACTAGCACCTGAACTCTATGCAGATTTAGAACAGATTCAAATTGTTGCTTGTGGTACCAGTTGGCACGCTAGCTTAGTGGGTAAGTTCCTACTAGAACAACTAGCTGGGATTACCACAACAGTACATATTGCCTCCGAGTTTCGCTATTCACCACCACCTCTAACAGCGAACACGCTGACGATTGGCGTCACTCAGTCTGGAGAAACATCTGATACACTAGCGGCTTTGGCAATGGAAAAAGAGCGTCGTAGGGCTCTATCATCTCAGTACCAACCCCGACTACTGGGCATCACCAATCGCCCCGACAGCTCACTTTCCACTCTAGTCCAACAACTGATCTACACTCATGCAGGCATTGAAATTGGGGTTGCTGCCACTAAAACCTTTATCGCTCAGTTGTTAGCTTTTTACTGCCTTGCTTTGGATTTGGGATATCATCGCCAAACCGTGCCTCTTAAGCGGTTAGAGGAGATTTTGCATGGGTTACGACAACTGCCAGCTCAGATGGAACTGATTTTAGACAGCCAAGAGAATCATATCCAAGATCTCACTCATCAATTTGATGACACGAAAGATGTCATCTTTATCGGACGCGGGATTAATTTCCCGATCGCCTTGGAAGGAGCACTAAAACTGAAGGAAATTAGCTACATTCATGCAGAAGGCTATCCAGCTGGGGAACTGAAGCATGGACCAATAGCTTTGTTGGATGCTAAGGTGCCAGTGATTGCGATCGCAGTGCCTGGTAGAGTTTACGAAAAAGTTCTCTCCAACGCTCAAGAAGCCAAAGCCCGCAATGCCCATCTGATTGGCGTCACCTCAGTGAACTGTCAAGAGGCATCTGAGACATTCGACGATTTACTTGCCATCCCTACTGTAGAAGAGTTGCTCTCCCCCATACTTACAGTGATTCCTCTACAGTTATTGGCGTATTACATCGCCGCTCGTCGAGGCTTGGATGTCGATCAACCTCGTAATCTAGCTAAATCGGTAACAGTCGAATAGTTTTTCAGATTCTTTTAAAGATAGTATGCTAAAGATGACCGATATGGTGATACATAAAAAGCGACATACTCAGTCAGAAGATAGGATTGTGACGTTTAAGCTGAGGCAGTTTTCCGTCACTTTGCCATCTTTTGACAACCAGCGCTTAATCGGACATGCGGCGCGTCGGACTACAGGCAAGGCAGAATTAGTACGCAAAATCATTCAGGAATGGCTCGATCAACATGAGTCTGAATTACAGCATTACTGGCATGAACTCTCCGTCCAAACCGGACTTCCAGTTTCAGAAGTAAAGCTAAAAGTTTTAGATGAATTCAATCGCTATGCACGTCGCGGACGCCCAAGTGGTACTTCTAATGAGATGGAACCCTGACTTGGTAGTGTTAGTTCTCTAACTTGACGGGCTTGCCATTAGCTTAGGTTCTATTCTTTCATAAATTACTGCTTCGCTTACTTAGTAAGGAGTTTAGTTATGTTTTTCGCCCTCTTAAGAATGAAAGACAAATTTTTTAGTCGTTTCGGTAAAAGTATCTCATTTCTCCTAAAAAAGATAACAGCACGCATCGAATATCTAAAATGTTTTAGGGTTGTTTCCCTAAAACCAGAGAAGCCTGCTCAAGGGAATGTACTGCTTTCTTATCGAATTGAGCCGTTCTTCTTTAGATCTGGCAAGCCTCTGCCCAACGATCACACCTGGTATTGGGAATGTTGGCAAATCGCACAAACCTTTCTAGATCTCGGTTATTGCGTTGATGTCATACAATTCCACAATCACAAATTCGTCCCTAAAAAAGACTACGCCTTTTTTATCGATATTCGTCATCGACTAGAACAGCTTTCACCCATTCTTAACAAAGATTGTATCAAGATACTGCATAGCGATACGGCTCACATTTTATTCCATAATTATGCTGAACAAAAAAGGCTCTTAGCACTCCAACAGAGAAAGGGTATTACTCTAAAACCCCAAAGGTTTGAGATGCCCAACTCTGCAATTGAATATGCAGATTGCATGACTCTTTTGGGAAATGAATTCACCATTAATACATTCAAATATGCAAAAAAACCGATCTACCGCGTTCCCATCTCTAGCCCAAAGGTTTATCCTTGGCCTGGAGAGAAAGATTTTGAATCTTGTCGCAAGTCTTTTCTCTGGTTTGGTAGTGGAGGACTAGTTCATAAGGGATTAGACTTAGTTTTAGATGCTTTTGCTGAAATGCCAGAATATTATTTAACTATCTGTGGACCTGTAAGTAAAGAGAAGGATTTTGAAAAAGCTTTTTACAAAGAGCTTTATGAAACTCCTAACATCTACACATTCGGCTGGATAAATGTAGGCAGTTCTAAATTTACAGAAATTACCAACAGCTGTGTAGGAATGATTTATCCTTCTTGTTCAGAGGGTGGCGGTGGTTGTGTAATCACCTGTATGCATGCTGGTCTAATTCCAATTGTCAGTTATGAATCGAGTGTAGATGTCCATGATGATTTTGGAGTAATTCTAAAAGAATCATCCATTAAAGAAATTAAGAGTTCAATTCAAAAAATTGCTAATCTTTCTACTTCAGATCTAAAAAGTATGGCTCGTAAAGCTTGGGAGTTTGCAAGAGCCAATCATACAAGAGAGAAATTTGCAGAATCATATCGAGACACTGTAGGAGAAATCATTGCTGATCATGCTAAAACGGATCGAATTAGAAATGTAAATACATCTGGAAGTTTTACAGAGAAAACTGTATTAAAGAGTGCTTCTGTTTAATACAGTTGCTCAGCCTACAAATACAATAGAACATGAAGAACAAACAATTTCTTAATCAGTTAAGGGTAATTTGTGGAGCTAATATTCGCTCTATAAACGCTAATATTATGTACCGCTGGATTTCGAAATTCCAAAGTTATCCAATAACAGTAAACCAGAAATCAGCAATGGTGTTTTCTCCTCACCAAGATGATGAAACTCTAGGCTGTGGTGGCATGATTGCCCTCAAACGCTCACTAGGAGTGCCTGTAGAAGTTGTTTTTCTAACCGATGGGCGATATGGCAGACCAGAATGGATTACACCAGAAACAATTGTAGAGATTCGCCAGAAAGAGGCTGTGAACGCCCTAACCATTTTAGGAGTTTCTAGTTCAGAAATTCACTTTGTCCACCAACTAGATGGTTCTCTACAAGATTTGCCTCATGACGAACGTCAGCATGTAGTCAATCAGCTAGTTCAACGTTTACAGTCGTTTAAACCAGGAGAGGTTTACGTTCCCCATAGAAAAGATGTTCATGGCGATCATGAGGCTACTTACAAATTGGTTCAAGAGGCGATCGCTGCATCTGGAATCCAGGTTGAACTATTACAATATCCAATTTGGATGCTTTGGCAAAATCCCATATCTTTTAATTTAAAGTTTGAGGATATGTCTAATGCTTACAGATTAGCAATCGATTCTGTTAAAGACAGAAAGAAGCAAGCTATAGAGAGTTATATCTCTCAAATGTCTGGATTACCTGACGGCTTTCTCAAGCGTTTCTTTTTGCCTTATGAAATTTTTTTTAAACACTGATATATAACATTTAAAACAGCGTGTATTTAGAATTTCTCAGAAAAGTTGATTAACTATTGCATTTACCAAGCGCGTCTCTAGAGGAACTGAGGATTGTGAATATGCTAGCTTCGACAAAGTCCTTTGCTAAAGATGTACTGCCATCTGCTTTTGTCCGTCAAGTTCAGAAATTTCTTTTTCTAATTGCAACCCATCGCCTACGTGAATTTGATTTACATCTAAATTTTCCAGACCGTCATGTCTTAGAAGACATTATCATTCCTTACTTTGTGAAGCGTGAGGAATATAATAAAATCTTATTTGTTGGTTGTGACTGGTATACAAGGGCATATAAGAAATACTTCAAAAAAAAGAATTACTGGACTATAGAAATTGATAAAGAGAAAAGAAAGTACGGAGCTAAGAAGCATATCTCTGATTCTGTAGAGAAGTTAAGTGATTACGTCGATCATAATTATTTTGATCTAATATTCTGCACCGGAGTCTTCGGACATGGAATGAATAGCAGAGAGACAACCGAGAAAGCAATTAATCAATGTTTTCAATGTTTACGTGAAGGTGGGATTTTAGTCTTTAGCTGGAATGATATTCCTGAACGTAAACCTTTTTCTGTTACTCAAGAGTGTCAAAGCTTAAAGAAGTTCAACTCATATTTCTTCACACCTTTGTCGAGCCACCAATATACAGTAAATGATGAAATGAGGCATACATTCGTTTTTTACATTAAGCCTCAGCTTAAGTAAGAGTTAGCATACTAAGAGTGAATTTTTACAACATATCCTAGAAATGAATAAACTACTGACGATTGCTATTCCTACTTTCAATCGTTCCCACTTGCTTGATAAACAGTTAGCTTGGCTAGCAATGGCTATCAAAGGCTTTGAGTCTGATTGTGAGATATTTGTGTCTGACAACTGTTCAATCGATAATACACATGAGATCGTAACAAACTGCCAACAAGCTTTCAGCAACGCTACATTAGCGTATTACAGAAATAGCCAGAACATTGGCTTGATGAGAAATTTTACTACTTGTTTACAAACAGCAGAAAGTCAATATGTTTGGGTTATTGCTGACGATCATAAGATTCGAAAAGAAGCTATTGCTTACGTGGTGCATAATCTAAAAGCACACCCAGACTTATCAGTGTTAGCTCTAAACTTCTCTATCTACTCTATACAAACTGGTGAGATAGTTTTGGAACGTGCCTTTAAAGTTGATAATGAAAAAGTGAGAACAGATGGTCAAGCAGTTATTGAGGACTCTTTAACAGCAAACTGGATTTTAGGATTGATGAGTGGAATGATTTACAAAACAGAAATAGTAAAACAAGCTTTACAAAAGTGGACGTCTGTTTCTGAAAATCCAGAGGGACAGATATATTTGACTGCATTTTGTGCCATTCATGGAAGTATAAAAATGACAAAGGAAGTCTATATTGATTATCTTTCCCCTATGTTCTTCCAAACCAGACCTAAAGAATGGTTCATAAGACATTATACTGAACTACCTGAAATTTATACCAAGCTGGTTGAGATAGGTTATAGTGAAAAGCTCTGTAGAAATTTAATTCTCAATCACTTCTCACAGAAAAATAATTGGAAAGTCGTTTTAGGCGCTATAAGACGATGGCCTATCCTTGCAACAAAAACTATACTACCTTATTTAGCTTTAGTTTGTGTGTCTGCTTGGAAAATTATTTTCTCTCCTCAGCCATTACAAGTGGGTAGGTAGGACTAATTAACTATCTATCGTTAGTAATCGTAAAGTAAAATTTCAGTATTCTTAAAATGATTCTTGATAAAAATCCTTTTCTGAGTGCAAAGGATGCATCTGCTTCCAATTCACCTTTAGTGTCAGTGATTATTGCTACCTATAATCAAGAACACTATATTGGCAAGGCTATTCAAAGTGTTTTATGTCAAAGCTTTACTAATTTAGAATGTCTAGTTGTAGATGATGGCTCATCTGATAATACTTCCGCAGTAGGTAGATATTTCATGAGCAAAGACCAAAGGGTCAAATATTTTTATAAAGAGAATGGGGGGGTTTGCTCGTCTCGTAATTTTGGTATAGAACATGCCCAAGGTGAATGGATTCAATTCCTAGACGGGGATGATTGGCTACACCCTGATAAAATTAGATTTCAGCTTGATTTTGTAAAGAATTGTGATAGTGATGGCGTAGTTCTTTATTGCGATCAAGAACGAGTTTATGAAGCTGAGGGTCGGAGTGAAATATTTTATGAGTATGATGCTTCGTCAAAAGAAAAGATGCTAGAGAAACTGTTAGCTCCTTGGGGATTGCAGTGTGGTGGCTTTCTTCTAAAAAAGACTGTTGCTAAACAAGCAATGTTTGACACAACATTGAACTTCTGTGAAGATTGTAAATTTGAACTCGATCTCTTAATGCAAGGCATTACCTTTATTCACACTCCTATAGTAGGTAGCTTTTACCGAATTCATCAATCTAATACATCTACTTTTTCTAGTATTGCAGATAGTACATCGAAGATTAAAGATTCTTACATTAGATATCTTCAAATAGTCCAGCAACAATATGGAAATTTGAGACAAACTTGTCAGCAAAGGCTAGTTGATTTTCTAAAGAGAACTCTAGAGCAGAAAGATACAGAAAGATTTGATAATATCCTCAATCTCTTGGATTTACCTATAATGCTTTATGGTCTAAAATTTACCAAAAAGTCCCAACTTAAATTTCTACAAGTTTTAATTCTCTACACCCCTTCAGTTAAGGGTATTTATAAGTTGTTCAGAATGTTCAAAAGAACAGCCGATTTGTAGCTGTGCTGCAAAATCATGGTCACAGGGTGTAGTCATAAGTACTTTAGTATTCAGTTGGCAATTATCCCAAATCAAGGTTGTTGCATCCTCAGATGCAAATGAACCGAAACAATACACAGTATCAGGACAACTTTTCTTTGGTTCAATTGCCAGATTTGCTGAATCATTTAACTATAGTGGAGATCCACAGTATGTTGCAATCAACTTTCACCAAGCGCAAGTGTGGGATCGTGCTGCTGTTACTGCAATTTCTAAGGTAATTGCTCGGTATCAGAAATTAGATAAGCATGTGGTTGTTTTAGGGCTAAGCCAGGAAAGCCAGTCATTCATGAAGGTTGGATTTCCTGAAGGGGCTTTTAGCTAGAGTCACAGTTTCAGTTCTCTTTCTCTGGGAACCTATTTGAGGTTTCATCCGTCTAATTTTCTCAAGGTTGAATCAATTTAGGTTCCGTTAAGACTCTCACCGCAATCATTAGTCATAGCTAGTACTAGACTCTAAGGAAATCCATATGGAAATTGAAAGATTGAAGCAGTCGTACAAGAATCAATTGGTTAAAGCTGGAGTAGATATCCGTAGAGCAGAGCAGGTTGTCAGAACTGTCACGCAGGAGGAGCTACAACTCATTCTAGAAATATTGCCAGAAAGGGCTTTAGTTCTTGAGAAGAAGGAGTCTTAGGCTGTAGGAATATTGGAAAATTAAATTGAGACTTTTGCATAAAAACTGGATTAGAGGGTGATAAAAAATATCTACTCGTCCCTAAATCTTTTTAGGCAAAAGATTAAACATACTTAGTAATAGTTAAGATGTACTACTTTAAAATAAACTATCATGGCGTTTATTAAGATCAAGAATCTTGTCATCAATACTAACTACATCGCTGCTGTACGGCTAGAAAACCAACCTTTTTCGGAAGAAAACAGCGTTTCTCTCCTACTAGCTACTCCCGCATTTCCTCTTACACACTTATCGTCAGCTAAGCCAGATGCGTACCACTACGAATGGCTTGATTTTACCGATAGAGAAGCTGACGTATTAAGAGACTATTTTGGCAACTTCAATAACGGTGTGACTGACCTAATGCTACAAAATTAGCAGTCGGAACTTGTCCATTCGGCAAAATCTTAATTGCCTATCGCTGCCCTTAAATGATGCTGTTCGGGAATTGCCATAGCAATTTCTTTGCCTATTTCAAGTGACGACGTGGCAGCTGGCGAAGGTGCATTGCAGACATGGATGGAGTTTTGACCATAGACAATCAGAAAATCGTCTACCAATGCACCATTATGTCTAAGGGCTTGAGCGCGTACCCCAGCATGGGTGGGAATCAGATCCTCTGCTTGAACTTCTGGAATTAGCTTTTGCAAGCTGCGGACGAAGGCGGCTTTGCTCCAAGATCGGATCATTTCCTGAATCCCGTCGTCAGCATATTTTGCTGCTAGCCTCCAAAAGCCTGGATATGTCATCACTTCCAGGAAATCCCGTAGATCAAAGTCTGTTTTCTTATAGCCTTCACGCTTCAGACTCAGGACAGCATTTGGTCCAGCATGAACACTGTCATCAATCATGCGAGTGAAGTGAACGCCCAAGAAGGGAAAGTTGGGATTAGGAACTGGGTAAATCAGCGTCTTGACTAAATAACGTTTCTCTGGCTTGAGTTCATAGTACTCTCCCCGAAACGGAACAATCTTTGCTTCTGGGTTGACATGCCCAAGTTTAGCAACGCGATCACTATGCAGTCCTGTACAGTTGATAACTAATCGCGCTTCGAAACTGCCATTATTTGTGATTAGAAGCGATCCAATATTCGTAGCAGAGATTTTCTGCACCTTGGTATTTAGGCAAAGCTCTCTACCTTGTGATTTGAGCAACTCAACAAACTTTTGACAAACTTGCCTATAGCTAACAATTCCAGTTGTAGGCACTCGAATCCCAGCTATACAGGCGACATGAGGCTCTATCTCCTTAACCTCCTGTCCACTGAGCTTAGTGACTTTCAGTCCATTTTCCAATCCACGTTGGTAGAGGTTTTCTAGCAACGGCAGTTCCTTGGAGTCGACAGCAACAATGACCTTGCCACAGACTGTATGGTCGATATTGTGCTCCTGACAGAACTTTACCATGGAGTCGTTACCGCGGGCACAAAATCTTGCCTTAAAACTCCCTGGTTTATAGTAGATGCCAGAGTGAATGACGCCGCTGTTATTACCAGTTTGGTGATGTGCCCAATCACTTTCCTTCTCCAGCACAAGAATGCTAGCGTCTGGATACCGTTGCCCTACGGCCATAGCCGTAGCCAATCCAACGACTCCTCCACCGAGAATGGCAAAATCGTACATACTCACTCAACTCACCTTAATTGGAGCCGTATATCATCCGCTTATTGTACTCTCTGTTCCAGATATTGTCAGTAGTGTTAACTATGACACTAAATGAAACTAGGATTTTCTTTATAAGTTGCAGTAAGCTTGCTAGTAGTTCTGAGTAGTATGAAGAAAACTGACGACGTAAAAAAGCTAGTTAAAATCCTGATCGGCTCAGCTTGGGCAGACGGCAAACTCCAGCCTGAAGAGCAGCAATATCTCCATCAAATTGCTTTAGAAAAAGGCTTAGCTACCGATCCTGAAATCCAACCTTTACTGAATGAATTCACAGCAGTACCACCAACTCAGTGCTATGAGTGGGTGAGAGAGTATCTTGGTAATCACCCTAGTGTGGAAGATTACCATAAGGTGCTAGAGGCTATTAGTGGTCTCATCTATAGTGATGGCGAAGTTGCAATCGAAGAAGCAAAGCTTTTGACCAAGCTACAGTCACTCTACCCCGAAGGTAGGTCACCCCAACCAGGCTATAGTACCTTACTCAAAGAAATTCAAAAGCTATACCGTCGTTGGGTTGACCTGAAAACTTAGTCAACTGTGGCGCTTAAGACTTGGGCTCCCCCAATCCTGGAGTTTCTTCTTTCTCGACTTCAGGTACGATGTCAGGGCGCTCTTTGCTTTCCCAACCAACTGGACGCTTAGAATTGTACCAAGCAATTGAGCCAATAGTCGCTGCCGCAATAAAACCAACGATGTACACTAAAGTAGCAGAGATGGGAAAATGCGGAGTATTACCTACTGCCTCTGCGGCTGCTTGCATCAATATAATAGTCATTGTTTATTCTCCCTTAGTCCGGTGACTCCTATCCTAAACGAATGTATAAAATGAGCATACCATCTACATCCACCTCAAGTTTGATCCCTGCTGTAGGGAGATGCAGTGATGGGAAGATGCGGTGAAGCAGGGCGATGTGCAATTGCGCTTGGTGGTAATTTGGCAGATCCTCTTACGACTTTGAAGGCTGCCTTAGTAACTTTAGCTCAGACACCAGGCATAGCTTTAGAAGCTCACTCTAGCTGGTATCAAACTCGGGCTGTTGGACCACCTCAACCTGATTTCATTAATGGTTGTGCCTTGTTGCAAGTCCAGTTGACACCTCCATTACTACTAAAGAAGCTATTGGACATTGAAGCTCAGTTTGGTCGTGTTCGCCAAGAGCACTGGGGACCAAGGACGCTTGACCTCGATCTCTTACTGTTCGATAACCTAATTCTAGACACTCCTACACTTGTGCTGCCGCATCCTCGTCTGAGAGAACGGGCGTTTGTCCTTGTCCCCCTAGCAGAAATTGCTCCTAATTGGGTGGAGCCAGTTTCTGGGAAAGCGATCACAGAGTTGGCTCAGGATATAGACTGTTCAGGAGTCCATCGATTGACAGCAACTGAATAAACTTAATTGCCAAGATCTAAAGCGTCTTTCGCTGGCTTCCTTAGCAGCTCGTTCTAAAACTTCTACTTATGTCAATAGGTCAAGAACCACCGCAACTGCTGAAACAACGTCTATTGTACCGAGGTCGCAAGTTTGATTTTGAGGTCAATCGCCTCCGCTTACCAAACCAAGCCGAAGGAGACTGGGAATGCATTCGTCACCCAGGTGGTGCCTTGGCTGTTCCACTCACCTCAGAAGGCAAACTTGTCCTAGTGCGTCAGTATCGCTTTGCGGTTCAAAGGCGGCTTTTAGAGTTTCCCGCTGGCACTGTCGAGCCAAATGAAAACCCAGCTGAGACGATTAAGCGAGAAATTGAGGAAGAAACTGGCTATTGTGCCCATCGTTGGACAAAACTGGGAGAATTTTTCCTAGCTCCTGGATACTCTGATGAAATCATATATGCCTTTCTCGCCCAAGATTTGGAACGATTGGAGACACCTCCTTACATGGATGCTGACGAAGACATAGAAACTGTTCTGCTGACTCCGCAAGAGTTAGAGCAGGCAATTTTAAATGGGGAATCAGTGGATGCCAAATCAATCGCTAGCTTTGTATTAGCTCGACCTTTCTTATTTTAAGAAAAGTCGCACAAACTGAATGGCGATCGCCAATGCTTACCAGTAAACCCAGTCGTGCGTCAGAACTATGTACAGACCAAGAGCGAGATTTGTGGTACCGTGGGCGACAATGCAAGCGAAGAGGCTTCTAGTTTGTCTCAGCAACAAAGCGTAGGCACAGGCACAAATAACTGCAACCAACCATTCAGAATGTACAAGACCGAAACACACAGCGACCATCCAAAATGCCCTCCATGAAAATTTTCCCACAGCCAGTTTAGTAAAGTCGTCAGGATAGCTGAAATAGCGTAATAAGAACGATCTCCAAAACAACTCCTCCATAATTGGCACCATGACCGCAAGACCGTAAAAACGAGCAATCAAAAACAGACTCCGTAGAGCAGGAGCCTCGATAGCGGTGAAAGGGTCTAAACTCGTGCGATGACCCAGATGTGGGTAAGGAATCAATTTATCTAGCACGAGCCACTCAACACAGACAGCTAAACCGACAAGCACAGCCGGGACAAGGAAGCGAGCCCTAGGTTGGATATCTTTCCAAGGTCTTCTGAAGCCTAAAAGAAGTGCTGTAACAATAATAACTTTAGCCAAGTAGAACCATACATAATCCGCTGTGGTAGCTGAGCTTTCTGCTGTTGTCAACGCCATAAAGGCTCCCATAGGGACGACGTAAGCTAGCCATAGGTGGCGGGTGTGTGGGCTTGCTATATGATTCACTTGCAGTTCCAGGCGTTTTGTCTCTTCAATCAGGAGTCACTCTTTTATCTTGGCTGAGAGAGTTACCCATAACTGTTTAGAAATCATGAAGAGGCGTTTAAGAATTGGCGATCGCACCCGAACGATTCACTCTTAAACCCAACGAACATCGGTAAATTACTCGTGGAAGTGTCACAATCGCTTCTTAAGCTGGGTTGTCACCGCCCTCAATCTGGCTACCGTTTCCGTTGCGGTCTTTGCTCATCAAATACTGCCAGATCCGAGCGTTTGACATCTGGAGTTCATCCATACGTTCTAGGATGGATACCATCATGGAGCGATCAGCATCAGCGTCCGCAGCTTGTTGGCTGACTGTTGCTGTCAAGTTATTAACGTTTGCTGTTGTCTCGTCAACACTAACTGCTAATTGATCGACTTTAACCGATAGCTGGTTAATGCGACGGTCGGTTGCCTCCATCCGTTTTTCTGCGTCTTCAGATCGCCTTGCAACTATCATCAGAATTTGCTTGACGGTCTCTAGGTCGTCCTCAACCTTGTCCAGCCTTTCGTTTCCACCGTTAGTCATCATGTACCTCAGCAGTGAGGGGGCGAACACCTTCGCTTAGTCCAAGTTTAAGCTTTTGTGCCAAGGCTGCAACTCCTCCTCCAATTTAAATACTCCTTAAGTAGGACTAGCTAATCTCTGCAAACCTATGCAAACTCTAGAAGCTTTAGAATGTTTGTTTAAGATTAAGGGGTACGAGAGTCATTCTTAATAATGAAAGTTGGTATTGGTCGCGCTGCAACTGAATTAGGTGTTTCTTGTGATACCCTTCGTCGCTGGGAGGCGGCAGGCAAAATTGAAGTTGAACGTACTCCTACAGGTCATCGCCGTTATGACTTAGCTAAACTACGGGGTTTGGGTCTCGCTGGGGCAGGCACTAAGCGCATCACTCTAGCTTATGCTCGCGTATCTCATCAAAACCAGAAGCAGGAACTTAGGAATCAAGTCAGCGTTCTCGAATCTTTCTGTGCCGAGAAGGGTTGGCAATTTGAAGTGATTCAAGATATTGGTTCTAGCATGAACTACCGTAAAAGTGGTTTAAGGCAACTGATCCAGCGATTGTGTCAAGGTGATGTTGGTCGGCTAGTGATGACTCATCGAGACCGACTCTTAAGGCTTGGAGTCGAACTCATTTTCTCTTTATGCGAACATTTTGGGACGGAGGTTGTCATTATCAATGCCAGCTCTCTCGCGGAATTTGAGGACGAATTGGCGGAGGATGTGGTGGAAATTATCACTATTTTTTCAGCACGTCTCTATGGAACTCGCAGCCAGAAAGACCACGACATCATTAAGAAATTGATGGACGTTGCTAGAGAACTGGAAGCTTAGGTAAATAATTAGCATTGAGCAAGCTCAATGCTTCGCCGGAGCTTCCAAGAGGCTTGCCTTAAGTAGTAAGATTGCTCATACTGTCGGTAAAGTCGTTTAAATCCTACTGTTAAAATCAGCATCCGCTTTCCCACCCTGCATAGATTTACTGAGATTTCGATATTGTTTTGTAAGTTATCTCACAAGGTAGAGGGTTGGCTATAGCTTGGGTTGGTAGATTACAAATGTCAACTTTAAGACATTGAGGAAACTGAATCATGAATATTGTTGCTTGGATTATTCTAGGTTTAATTGCTGGTGCGATCGCTAAGGCGATCGATCCAGGAGCTAGAGGCGGCGGTGGAATACTGGGAACCCTGCTTTTAGGAATTGTGGGAGCCTTCGTAGGCGGAATTCTTGCTACTTTCTTCTCCACGGGTCAGCTAGTCTTGACATCTGCGACCCTGAGCATTCCTGGTATAATTGTAGCTGTGATTGGTGCAATCATTGCGGTCTTCATTTGGCATAGGATTGTAGGACGCGCTGTTTAGACTGCTACTCAAGCTAAGTCTAGCTCTCTAAACAGAATGTCTAGAATTAGACTCACACAGCAGTGAGGAAATAAGCAAATGTGAGGAATGTAGCACCGTTATCGCGATTTTTCAGGTGGAAGGCTAATACTAGAAGTGGTGCAAGAATCCCTACAGATAATCAATGGTAAGGATTCTTGCATCACTAGGTTATCTCAAGGGGCATCTGATTAAATCAATGCTCCAATTCGTTTGAGTCCTTGCAACACCTGCTGTCGCTCCTGAACATTCTCTAAAAACCGATGGGTACTAGATCGACTGTATTGGGGAGGTTGCACACCATGCTCCAACTGAAGAAACAACACCTCCCGTCCGTTAGTCACCATGCCATATAAAGTGTTTTGTCTACTTGGAGCACTAAGCAAATAGCTTAGGGCTTGGGGCAAACCAGCCGTCACATCCAATCGAGCTGGTTTTGATTCGATAACAAGTACCCATAGGGATTCTTTTACCACTAGGACGTCTATCTTACCAGTGATTGAGGAAGTATCGGGATCGTCCATCACCTCGATTGTTGTCCCAACCTCAGCCTTGATCAGAAAAGGTGGTTGGTAAAACCCAGCTAGATCTAATAATGGGGATACAACCACTAGCTTCACAACCTCTTCTAAAGGCGGTTCTTCTTGGCTCAGGTATTCGTAGTTCTGTCTGATTCGTTCCAACGCAACCGATTCTGTCTCATTCAGAGGTGGAGCTTGAGTTAGCCATTCTTGGAAGAAGCGGCTGCTAGGATTTGAGCGAACCCCGAAGCGTTGGCGCAGATCGGCAAGCGTAAGTGTGCGGATATTGACAGTCATACCTGACCTATAGACAAGGGATAATTTGAGTGTAGTCTCCAGATGGAACGCGATCGAGTTTGGGAGCGTTATGGTTGACGACTACATTCAGATGATGATGGTGAAAGAACAGATTCCGGGACTCTCTGTTGCGGTTGTTCAGAACGGCAAACCTGTTCTAATGAAAGGCTACGGCTTCTCCAACGTCGAACATTCGGTTCCAGCTACTGCGCAAACTGTGTATGAAATTGCCTCGGTTGGTAAAACCTTTACTGCTACCGTCACGATGATGTTGGTAGAGGAGGGGAGCATTTCACTAGATGATGCCATTACGGATTACCTAGACGATCCACCAGAAGCGTGGCATCCTGTGCTGATAAAGCACATCCTATCTCATCAATCCGGGATTCTCAGCTACACAGATGCAGAGAACTATTGGGATATCGCTCGATTGGATTTGTCTAAAGCTGAAATTTTAGGGTTAATCTCGGATTTACCACTCAAATTCCAACCTGGTCAGTTTAGTGCCTATGACAACACAGGTTACTATCTGCTTGGTTTGATGTTGGAAAAAGTGACTGGACAATCCTATGAGAAGTTAATACAAGATCGTATTTTCGCGCCCTTGGACATGAAAGCAACGAGGATGAACGATCCATCCCAAATTGTCCTGCATCGGGCAGCCGGATATCGATTGCGAAACCAATTCCTACACAACAAGCCATACTATAGTCCTTCTGTCACATATGCAGCCGGAGGGCAGCTATCGAGCATTGAGGATATGGTGAAGTGGGAAAAGGCACTCTGCAAAGGAACGCTGTTGAGCCAATCCAGTTTGAATCAGATGTGGACTCCTCACCCCTCAGCCCAGGGCAATGAGTGGGAGAAACTCAAATATGCAGCGGGTTTGGGTTGGTTTGTGTTGAATTATGATGGTTGTCGAGTAGTAGGTCACAATGGCTCAATCTTGGGGTTTGCTAGTAACATAACCCGGTTTATTGATGCCAACATAACGATCATTTTGTTTTGCAACTTAGATAAAATTGCTAGACCAGACGCCATTGCAAAGGAAATTGCTGGATATTATTGCCCTTCTCTTGCTCAACTAGCACTTCAACCTCCCCTTGAACCTCACTCCTAGGGTGCAAGCTCTGAGATGACCTATAATGTAGGGATGTCTGATTTAATTCTGTTTTGGCATCGTCGCGATCTACGTATCTCTGACAACATAGGAATTGCCGCTGCAAGGCAGCAGAGCCCGAAGGTGGTGGGAGTCTTCTGCCTCGATCCCAACCTACTAGAACGGGACAATGTGGCACCAGCAAGAGTGACTTACATGATTGGTAGTTTACAGTCACTTCAAGAGCGCTATGCTCAAGCTGGCAGTCGACTAGTGATTCTTCATGCCGAACCCACGCAAGCCATACCAGAGCTAGCAACAGCCCTCAATGCTAAGGCAGTTTTCTGGAATTGGGATGTAGAACCTTATGCCAAAGAGCGCGATCACGCTGTTACAGACAATCTCAAAGCCAAGGGCATCGAGGTTCATAACCACTGGGATCAGATATTACACTCACCTCACGAGATTCAAACTGGCTCTAATCAGCCTTACACTGTTTTCACTCCCTTTTGGCGTAATTGGAGTAGCAAATCAAAAGCTCAACCTGCTGAATCTCTACATGCTGCTCAGGGACTAACGGCAGCAGAGCAAGAAATAGCACAACAAATTGGGGCAATTGCACTACCCTCCGCTAAGGATCTGGGATTCCACTGGGAGCCAGAACTGGTGATAGAGCCGGGGGAAGCAGCAGCGCAAGCAAGACTAGAGGAGTTTAGTAACAGCGCGATCTCTGAATACAGAGAACAGCGGGACTTCCCAGGAGCTGATGGCACCTCCCAACTCAGTGCTGCTCTTAAATTTGGGGTTATCGGCATTCGCACTGTTTGGGCTGCGACCATAGCTGCATTGGAAAATAGTCGTAGCGATGAAGTCGCAGCTAGCATCCGGACTTGGCAACAAGAATTGGCGTGGCGAGAGTTCTATCAACACGCGATGTATCACTTTCCAGAGTTAGCAACAGGTGCTTATCGCCCAGCCTTACAAAACTTTCCTTGGGACAACAATGAAGAACGTTTTCAGGCTTGGTGTGCAGGCAAAACAGGTTATCCCATTGTAGATGCCGCGATGCGACAGCTTAATGAAATCGGCTGGATGCACAACCGCTGCCGCATGATTGTTGCCAGTTTCCTCACTAAAGACCTGTTGATCAATCCGCAGTTGGGAGAAAAGTACTTTTATCAACGGCTGATTGATGGCGATCTCTCCGCTAATAATGGCGGTTGGCAATGGAGCGCTTCTAGCGGTATGGACCCAAAACCAGTACGAATTTTCAACCCTGCTAGCCAAGCCCAAAAGTTCGATCCAGAGGCTGAATACATCCGGCGATGGCTACCGGAACTGCGCTCCATTGATACAGAACTCCTGATTAGTGGCGATATTCCGCAAGCTGAGCGTGATGCTTGTGGCTATCCGCAGCCGATTGTGGATCATAAACAACAGCAGCGCCAGTTTAAAGCGCTCTATCAACAGCAAAAGCACTAGTGGCGCTCTACGGGTTCTAAGGCTTAGTCAAGTAATTTGATTGCAATTGCAGCCTCATTCATGGTTAAAAGGATGAGTAGCTAGTGTCCTTCACCTCACGCGAATTTCCATTCAGCTTCTGGCTGACGCCAGTACAAACCATGTTCTCGCTGTAACATCTGGTAGCCAATTAACTCCCGCCGCAGCGTGGCGCAGTCTGGATGGTGACGTTTGATAATTTCGTTAACGTTGGCTTCTGGGTAGGTCACTCCCAGGTCAAACTGGCTCACCAACCACTTGAGAATCACCCAACGCTTCTTGCGGCTAGCCGGAATCTCCTTGAGGCGTTCGCCTGAGAGAAAATTGCTCAGAACTTGACGCTCCCAAGCATCAGCCTCCACATCCTTAACTAACCCAGCGATTTGCTCAGTATCGAAGACAGACCGATTAACGTTGTGCAAAGCCTCACGATCAAGCTGATACCAGTGAGTATTACCTTCAGGGCGCAGCTGCACTAAATTCAACTCCTTGAGAATCGACAAATGATGAGAAACTGTTGGTTCTTTAAGTTGTAGTAAAGCTGCTAATTCCTCAACACTGTACTCACGTCCTGCTAGCAGTCCCACCATTTTGAGGCGGCTCTCGTTGGCGAGCGCCTTGAAGAAGCGCAGGAGAGTTTGAAACTCATCTGGTCCCATTTGTTCACTTCTATTTCAATTTGTATCTAATTAGAAGTATATAAAACTAGATGTCTAGAGGCAAGCTTGTATGGAGAAAGATACTTGGCAAGATTAGAAGTGCACTTCGTGAGTGGTAGGTTTGAGCCTAGTCGGTCACAAAATATCCCCAGTTGTACCAAATCGATAGCCTTTGCCATAAACGGTATGAATCAGTGGTGCCTCATTAGCTACCTCAATCTTGCGACGCAACAGACGAATCAAGGCGGCTAGCACATTGCTACTAGGTTGGTCGCCATCTCCCCAGAGGTGTTGTTGGATTTGGGAATGGGTCAGTAATTGACCAGCGTGGTGCATAAAGAATGCCAGCAGCTGACATTCTTTTTCTGATAGCTCAATGATGCGTCCTTGACGATAGGCAAGCTGGTTTTCGCAATCTAGTTCTAAGTCCGCTACCTGAAGTCGTTGGGTAGCAACCAAGGACATATCAGCCGCTTTTCGGCGCAGGAGAGCCCGCACCCTCGCTAGTAACTCTCGTAGTTCAAACGGTTTCACTAGATAGTCATCGGCACCAGCATCTAAACCCGCAACCCGATCGTCAACAGTGTCTTTCGCAGTAAGGAAAAGAATGGGTGTTGTTTGCCCAGTACGGCGCAGCTGCACAGCAATCTCTAATCCCGTTTTTTGTGGCAGCATCCAATCTAAAATCAACAAGTCATAGCTACCTTGGGTAGCTAGCTGACCTCCTGCTGCCCCATCATAAGCTACATCAACGTTGTACCCTTCACGAGTCAACACTCGACTTAAGGGGTCAGTCAGTTCGACT
This sequence comes from Chroococcidiopsidaceae cyanobacterium CP_BM_ER_R8_30, assembly GCA_019244235.1. Lineage (GTDB taxonomy): Bacteria > Cyanobacteriota > Cyanobacteriia > Cyanobacteriales > Chroococcidiopsidaceae > JAFAVL01. The sequence goes on along the minus strand of JAFASY010000018.1, from coordinate 927 downwards.
TCATCGTCAACCAGAAGTATCCGCATTTGACTGGTTGTAAACGCTGGAGACATTCCCAATATATAATAGGCTGCTAAGGCGCAAAGGGAGAGACTTCCGCAATGATTACCGTCGCACTGCCCAAAGGCGCACTATTGATCGATAGCATTCGTCTATTACAAACGGTTGGTTTAGACTTCAGCACCTTTCTCGATTCATCCAACCGCCTACTGCAAATCTATGACCCTAGTCACACAGCCAAAGCCTTGCTGGTACGAGCACAAGATGTACCAGTCTATGTAGAGTATGGTCAAGCTCAACTGGGTATTGTTGGTTATGATGTGCTACGGGAGAAAAAGCCCCAAGTTGCTCACCTGGTTGATCTACAGTTTGGGCGCTGTCGCCTATCGATCGCAGTCAAAAACACTAGCCCATACCGTTCAGTGTTAGAACTGCCTCCTCACGGTCGGGTTGCTTCCAAGTTCGTTTACTGCGCTCGTGAATACTTTAACAGCCTGGATTTACCTGTAGAAGTTGTGCCACTTTACGGCTCTGTAGAGCTAGGACCAATTACTGGAATGTCCGAAGCAATTGTGGATTTAGTTTCAACGGGGCGAACTCTGCGAGACAATGGCTTGATTGAGATTGAGACGCTGTTTGAAAGCACAGCGCGATTGATTGCTCATCCCCTGAGCTATCGTCTTAATACAGGGAACTTATCTAACTTAGTTGAGCAAGTGCGCTCGTCCTCTTTGTCTGTTGTCTAATCCTTATAGCTCTTCTAGAGCATCTAAGACAAACTTTGACGTTCTCCCCAGGCATAAATGCCGGGGATTCTCACTGCCCGACCGGGAAGCGGCGGGACATTGAGCTACATTGGAGATGAGGGCGGTACCTCACTCCAACGGGAGTCGCCATAACTCCTACTACTGGGACACCTAAGCATCC
>JAFASY010000082.1 GCA_019244235.1 Chroococcidiopsidaceae cyanobacterium CP_BM_ER_R8_30 | reverse complement strand
CAGAACACAGATAGGTGGGAGATGTTTCGACAAGATGTCGAATGCAGTCTAAGCCATCTGAACCACCATCAAGCGCTAGATGAGGTTCATACAAGGCAACTTCCGGCTGTAGATGCTGCACCTCTGTAGTAGGAATATAAGGTGGATTTGCTACTAAGCCGCTGAACTGACCTTTAAGGAATTCTAGTGGGTCCCACCAATTACCTTGATAAAAGTGAATGCGGTCAGCAAGACCTAGAGTTCGAGCATTGTACTGGGCAATAGATAGGGCAGCAGCACTTAAATCAACAGCGTGGATTGTTGCAGCTTTGAACGCATCTGCTAGCGAGAGTGCGATCACACCACTACCCGTCCCCAAATCAGCCCAACGCCCTTGGGTGAGATGGGTGGCATTGCTGCTGTGGACAGCTTTGAGCGCGAGATCGATTAAGAACTCGGTTTCCGGTCGAGGGATTAACACCCCTGACGAAACTGCCACTTTAAACCGCCGCCAAGGTGTTACCCCGGCAATGTACTGGACGGGCATTCGGTCTTTTAGCCGCCGCTGCCACATCTGCTCCAACTCTTCTAAAGGCATTCGTAGTTTTATACAAGACCAACTCTTGAAGGTCTCCAAGCGGAGTACCAATCGGTCTAGCCCAGCTAGCTCCTGTAACAACCAGTCCACCTCATCCGCTGGCACATCAGCCGTGATCGCGGCTGACTGTGCTGCTACACGCCACTGCCAGAGTTTCTGACCAGAAACCATTTCCGGCCCTTGAGCCAGCATACCTTAAGGCTTAGGGCTTTGAGTGCTACTAGCAGGACTTTGACTACTATTGGGCTGAGACTGCTGTAGCGTGCGCACATAGTCAATCGAGTCTTGCGGAGGGACAAGCATGACCTCGTTTAGCCCAGAATCGTTATGAGTTTTTAGGGTTTGAATCATTCCCTCCAGACTGATAACCTGAATTTCAACCGTGCTAGCTAGATCGGGCTTCTGCTGTTTGAAGCGGTCTACCATAGTCTGCAATTCTTCTTTATTAAAAAAGAAAGGAATGACTTCCTTATTATCCCGTCTAATTGTCAAGTACCCTTTGTCCTTACCAGCTCTGGCAACAAACAGAGGAGTTCCATTAAAATTGTTGACATTTTGACCATTCTGGTGCAGCAGCGCCAAAGCTGACTTTACCTCCTGCTGAGTCGGTACATATTGAAAGTACGGAGCATTTGGCTTATTTTTGTTTGCCTGTTCCAGCTTATAGACTTCCCCCAATGACACAGGAATCACTTTTACTGTCTTCGCCAGCTCTGGATTTTTCGTTTTTAGCTGATCGACAAACCCCTGAGCATCCTTTTGACTAATAAAGACACCTGCTACATTCTCTTGTTTACTGCCATTTGGCACCTTGGCAACCAGTGGCGCCCCATTACCATCTGTTATCGTAAACACAGGTACTGGTCCTAGCTTCTGCTCAATTTGCTCTGGAGACAAAGCCAGCGCTCGCATATTACCGATGAGAGCAGAAGCAATTATCGTACTCCCGATGAGAACCAGTGCCGCGCCCTGACGAATTAGTGATTTCATAACAGCTCCTATCATCAATGCCAAAATGGAGAGAGGTAAACGGTTAGACTTTACCACGGCTCAACTAGTTTCATTCATGTTATCGCCTTAGCAATATGATCGGGATGACAGGATTTGAACCTGCGACATCCTGCTCCCAAAGCAGGCGCGCTACCAAGCTGCGCTACATCCCGTAATTAAAAATTAAACAAATCTGAATAACACATTAACACAAAACACCCAAAAATTCAGCCCTCTTCTAACTCCCCCTGCCTCCCCTGCCTCCCCTGCTCCCCCTGCTCTCTTCTAACTCGGGTACCAAAACATCCCCTTAATCCCCTCTGGATCGGACATGAAACCCAAGCCTCGGTAAAAATCTACAACACCGGGGTCAGCAAATAGAGTGATATTGCTAATGTCTTCACTCCTAAGCTTCTTGATCGTGTACTTCATCAGCGCTTTTCCCAAACCTTTCCCCTGACAATCTGGGTGAACAACAACGTCCCAAATAGTGGCGTTAAAGGCATGGTCTGACGTGGCACGAGCAAAGCCAATTAGCCGACGATGGACCCCGCGTACCTCCCACATAGAGGTAACAAGAAAGCTATGCTGAAGGGCTTTCTTCACCTTTCGCAAAGGGCGGCGCGACCAACCAACCGCATCACAGAGTTCCTCTAATTCATAAAGGTCGATATCACGATCACTGCTGAAAATAATGCGTTCACCAGTTTGGGGAGAATCGCTGATGATCTCAGCCTTGTACTCCTCAATTGTCGTTGTCTTAGAGTCAACAGTGGATTCAGAGCTGCTAAACCAATTTTTCCAAAAACCCATGCGTGGTGGTTTGGCAAGTGAAAATTACTTAAGAGATTTTGCTGTGTGTAGATGCGAGATGTGCTTGGGAGTTCAAACACTTTAGAATCCTTGACACGGCTACATTCAACTCTAGCACCAAAAGAGGGGCTAGGGGCGGTGAGTAGCGGTGAGTAGCTAGGGATAATAAAAGAAACTTCAGTTGTAGGTCACAAGCCCCAATAGACAATGATTTGGACCGAGAGCAACAACGCGAGAGTAAAGACGTCCATGCTTCCAATCCCACGCTAAAGAGCTTAGGTACCCTAGCTCCTAGCTCAAGCGCCCTTCTGAAAGAGCTGCCCTCAGCTTACCTTGGTGTGCCCTTAGTAGACGTTCACCCTCGTCCGGCTTCAAACCCGTCCAATGCATTAACAATGCTAACTTCACCCGGTTACCACTTTGCTCCAAAACTAACTGTGCTGCATTCCGGTCCATTCCTGTCAGATCTTGCAAAATTCGGCAGGCGCGATCGCGCAGCTTGTTGTTTGTTACCGCTACATCTACCATGCGATTGCCGTAAACCTTGCCGAGCTGCACCATAACCCCAGTTGAAAGGATATTTAACGCTAACTTCGTTGCTGTCCCCGCCTTGAGGCGAGTTGAACCAGCTAAAACTTCCGGTCCCACTAGCAGACGAATATCGATATCTGCCTCAGTACTCACCTGATGTCCAGGGACACAAGCGATAAAAATGGTTGTGGCTCCCTGCTGCCGCGCTGCCAGCAGGGCTCCATGTACAAAGGGTGTTGTACCCCCAGCCGTAATTCCAGCAACAACATCAGACTGAGTGACTTGTCGTTGTGTGATCGCTGCCGCCCCCGCATCTGCTCGATCCTCCAACTCTTCTGAACTTTGCACCAACGCATCTGCCCCACCAGCAATAATTCCCTGCACCAACTCTGGGGAGGTGCAAAAAGTAGGCGGACATTCGGCGGCATCCAACACCCCCAAACGACCACTCGTCCCTGCCCCAACGTAAAATAGTCGTCCCCCCTGTTGTAGCGCCAGAGTAGTACAGTCAATTGCTGCTGCGAGTTGAGTTTTAGCAGCGGCAACAGCAGCAACTGCCAGAGCGTCCTCTCGATTAAACAGCTCCACAAGTTCCAGGGAACTCAGCTGATCTAAATTATGACTGTTGGAATTAACTTGTTCGGTTAATAAATGACCCCGTTCCTCCAGATTTTTCACAACAATCCTTCCAACTGGCGACGAATGCGGTCTAGTTCAGACTCTGCAACATTTGCTGACTCAGGCTCGTTAGCCTGCCAGTCCGTCTGGGCGACGTTTGTTTCCGGCGGCAGAGCCAAAGCTCCCTCTGGGATAAGCTCCCAATCATAGTCAGCACTTTCACAAAACTCCTTAATTTCCTCATTATCCATAGCTTCAACTGTGGCAGTAGGAAAATCTTGCGCCTCCAACATGAGCGCGAAGCGAGTGGCATCATCTTCGGACTCAAACATCAGGACCTGATTGCGATCACCAACCCGAATTGTATGAATGCCTTCATTTTCAGTCCGGGCATTAAACAGTAAAACAAACACGCGCATAGGTGTAATCATCTTTCCTTCTAGCTTTGTTACCCATGGTAAGGTTCTGATGATCGTACAAACAACTTATATGAATGAAACCTGGACAACGAAGGTGACCAATGTCCAGCATTGCCGTATCCTAAGATTGGCACTAATCGAGAATGCTAAACGTCTCAATTAGACAACAGATCTAATTCCCCCTTGGCAAGCATGAGGGTAGAAGATGACTAACCCCCCTAATCCCGAAGATAACCAATCCCGTCCCAAACCGCGTCTTGTTCTCCTACTGTTAAGCCGCACGACCCTGACTGTTGTTGTCATTTTGCTGATTGGGTTGGCGGGGGGAGTTTTTTGGCTGTGGAGTTTTCTCCAAAATAATTTAGCACCGCTAGTGCAAAAAAATCTGGTTCAGATAGCCCAGCGACCAGTGGATCTAGGACGAGTGGAGGGGTTTTCCCCCTTTAGTCTAAAGTTCGGACCGACCTCCATACCAGCAACGGCAACAGATCCTGACCATGTTTCGGTCAAGGCTATAGACGTGACATTCAATCCATTCCAAGTGCTATTTACTCGCACCTTGGACTTAAATGTCACGTTGGTGCAACCAGATGTTTATGCTCAACAAGACAAAGAGGGTCGGTGGGTTCGCCTACCCGCTTTGACACAACAAAAACCTGGGCTCGTCAAAATCCAGCTTGCTCAAGTCCAGTTGCAGAACGGTCATGCAGTGCTGGTTGCCTACCCTAAACCTGGTCAGCAGCGAGTGCCATTTAATGTCGCACAGCTTAATGGCAATGCTCAGTTGCCAGCCGAGCAGCAGCAGCCAGCTAACTTTGAGCTAGGCGGGCAACCGTTGACTGGGGGTAGCTTCAAAATTCAGGGACAGACAACCCTGACTGCCAATAAGGCTAACATCCATCTTCAAGGGCAGAACCTGCTGGGAGCTGATTTAACTCGTCTCGTCAAGTTACCACTTGAGATCCGTTCTGGTCGAGTCGATGGCAATTTGACTGCCCAGCTCGACCCTAAGCTGACCCAACCTTTGCTTTCAGGAACGGCGACCTTGCACTCGGTGACAGCTAAGTTTGACCGCATTCCAGAGCCGTTTAACAATACCAAAGGAGGGCTCAGCTTTAATGGCACGCAGGTGGGGCTAGAGAATCTCACCTCTAGTTTTGGCAAAGTTCCCCTCCTGGCTTCTGGGTCACTCGATACCCTGGGTGACTTCAATATATTCGCTCGCGTACCGACAGTGAGTCTGACTAATGTCGAGGACACCTTCAATCTCAAACTGCCTGTGGCGACGAAGGGCTTCTTTGGAGCCAATTTACGAGTGACAGGACCAATTGCAGCTCCTGTTCTCTCAGGCGCGTTCGCTAACCTCACGCCAGTTCGGATCGATCGGGTTGATTTCAAGACGATTAGCTCCCAACTGTCATTTGCCGCTGCTACGGCAACAGTAGGGCTGAGAAACTTGCAAATTCTACCAACAGCTGGAGGGAAAATCACAGGTGCTGGCTCAATCGGGCTAGGACCAAAGCCAGGAAACGGGTTTGAGGTGCGGGCTACCAACATTCCTGGAGAT
>JAFASY010000066.1 GCA_019244235.1 Chroococcidiopsidaceae cyanobacterium CP_BM_ER_R8_30 | reverse complement strand
CTTTGATTCCAGGTTATGAGGCAGTGCGGCAAGCGGCTATGACCGCTGGGGCTTGGGGTGTGGTTATTAGTGGCGCTGGACCAACTTTGTTAGCTTTGGCGGATGCGGAGCGAGCAGGGGCTGTTGAGGTGGCGATGCAGACAGCTTGGCAGGATGAGGGGATAATGGCTCAGGTGCGATCGCTTGCTATTGAAACTCAAGGTGCTGTTAGTTCGACTATTGCAAAGTTAGAGTAGAGATGGAACCAGTAGTGTCGGCTAGCGAAAATGGACAAGGATTCTCCCCCCACTGGCTATGGTGTAGTGTTGGTGACAACTGACTCTCAAAAGGAGGCAGAGACGATCGCTGGTGCCCTTGTGCAATTTCGTTTGGCGGCTTGTGTCAGTTTGCTGCCGATTCACTCCATCTACACTTGGCAAGGTGAAGTGCATCGGGAGCCAGAATGGCAGTTGTTGATTAAAACTGACCTGGCACAGTTTGAGACTTTGGCAGCTAAGATCCGAGAGTTGCACTCTTATGAAGTGCCTGAAATCATTGCGCTACCGATCGTTGCTGGTTCTCAACCCTACTTACAGTGGATTTCGGAGCAGGTTGAAGGTTAGCTGAGGGGAGGTATATCTCCGGCTTGACAGTCACGTAGCCAGGTACGAATTGCTTCGGCAATAACGCCATGACTGCTGTCTCGTGGTGGAGTGAGTGGTTGTCCGACTTGATAGGGACCAGTCCGAGAGAACATCATGGAGAGCTGCCAGCCGCTATTCGTGTGAGTTAAAAATAGCCAATGGTATTGCTGTAATTCGATGGCTTTCCTAGCTGTATATTGTCGCTCTAAAGTTGTAATAAATACCTGCTGCGGTTCTTGTTGGGGCACTGAAGAAGTTGGAAGAGATGGAAGATATTCACCAGGACCAAGGGTGAGGGGAGTAAACTCAGGACGTCCAGCAACGATGACATAGCTAGAAAGGTCAGGTCTGCTGTTTAGAGGATGGGAACTTTGACTGACACGGTTTGCATAGCTGGGTAAGTCCCGCACCATTTCGCTTGTCAATGTTTCAAGATTAGTCGGGCAAGTCGAGGAGGGAGAGACATGCTCCAAGGGAGCAATAGCAGGCCGATTCGATGTAGCAGTTGCTTTGCCAATACTGTAACAGCCCCATGCAACAATCCATAACCCCATTAGCCCCTGGATAATACGATTCATGATTCAACTAACTCGGCACAAATCTGCTGCCAAGCTAACTCTGGGTTGGAGGCAGAGGTGATGGGACGCCCAATCACGAGGTAGTCTGCTCCGGCTTTGAGTGCTGCTGCTGGGGTGAGTGATCGCGCTTGATCGGCTGCTGCCGCCCAGGTAGGTCGTACTCCCGGACAGACAAGAAGAAAGCGATCGCCACAGCTTAACCGTAGTTGTGCCACCTCTTGTGGAGAGCAAACGGCTCCATCTATTCCTGCCTCTTGGGCGAGCAATGCCATTTGGAGGACGTAATCTGGCAATTCTAAAGGGATCTTTAAATCAAAGGCTAGCTGTCTAGATGAAAGACTTGTCAATAGGGCAATTGCAATTAATTTGGGTGGCGAAACACCTGCGTTGACAGCACCCTCATGGAGCGCCTCCTGAGCTCTGGCTAGCGCTTCTCTGCCACATGAGGCATGGATAGTCAGTAAATCAACACCGTAACTAGCCGCCGCCCGACAAGCACCAGCAACAGTGTTCGGGATGTCGTGGAACTTTAAATCCAAAAAAATCCGCTTTTGCCTATGTTTGAGCAGTTCTAAAATTCCAGGTCCACTGCTGACAAATAGCTCTAAGCCGACTTTCCAGAAACTGACTTGAGGCAGCTTTGACATTAGGGCGATCGCCGCTGCCTGCTCTGGTACATCTAAAGGAACAATAATCTGCTCTGCAACTGACATTAATCTCAAGGCACTAGCTTGACAAATTTATTTTTCCCCAACTTCAATACCTGACCATATAACTCGGCTGGGTCATCAAAGGTCAGATCGACTTGGGTGATGCGATCGCCCCCCAGCGACACGGCTCCATTTTGAATCTGGCGTCGGGCTTCGGAACTACTTTTGCACATACCACTAGCGCTAAGAATATAGAACAACTTAGCAGGGAACTGGACACGAAGGAGCGAAAATTCTGGTATGGCAGATGTATCAGTCGCATCTTTCCCACCTGGAACCACAAGTGACTCAGCCGTTTCCTGCGCTCTTCTTGCTGCTTCAATGCCGTGGTACTGAGCAACAATATCAAGGGCAAGGAGTTTCTGGCGATCACGTGGCTTGGCTGGCAATGTCTCTAGAGGTAAATTGGTCAGTAGCTCAAAATACTGTTCGAGCAAATGATCGGGGATTTTTTCCAGCTTCGAGTACATCGTCAGTGGGTCTTCCGCCAGCCCCACGTAATTATCCAACGACTTCGACATCTTTTTTTCACCATCCCTACCCAGCAAGATTGGCAGTAACACCCCAAACTGGGGGAGTTGACCAAAATGCCGTTGTAAATCTCGCCCAACTGCAATGTTGAACTTTTGGTCTGTGCCGCCCAATTCTACATCTGCCTTAACTGCAACAGAATCATATCCCTGCATGAGTGGATAGAGGAACTCATGCAGATAGATGGGATTTTCTTTCAAGTAACGCTCAGCAAATCCCTCTTTAGCCAACATTTGCCCAACGGTCATTGTCGATAACAACTCTCTTGTCTTTGCCAAATCCAGCTTTGCCAGCCACTCAGAGTTATAACGAATTTCTAAGCGTCCTGGCGTATCAAAATCCAAAATCGGACGCATTTGTTCTAGATAATCTTTAGCATTTTGCGCCACTATTGCAGCAGTCAGTTGGCGACGCACCTCTGATTTACCTGTAGGATCGCCAATTTGAGCCGTGAAATCACCGATAATTAACACGGCTGTATGCCCAGCATCCTGAAATGCCCGCAGCTTCCGGGCCGGAATCGTATGACCAAGATGGATGTCACGAGCGGTAGGGTCAATTCCCCACTTCACCCGTAAAGGGCGATGAAGTTCGGTCAACCGCTGCTCCAGACTCTCATCAGGACTAGGAGAGCCACCTCCGTGCGGGGGTTCCCCCCGTTGAGAAGCCAGCCCCGTGCGGGGGTTCCCCCCGTTGGGGGGACTGGCGTGAGAGTGGCGTGAGTCAGCCCGATTGGGAAAAATTTCACTGACACCACGATATAGCCAAGGGAGGCTTTGCGTCATAGTAGAATATTGACTAGAAATTATGCCTGACACCAGAGCAAGAGAACTCGTTACGCCCACTCACAATTTTGTCCTTTGAGCTTACCTTTCAGCCTACTATAATTGCAAAATTAACGGCTTTTTCGTTCAGCAAATTCGAGCTAGCTCTATCAGTGAGGAAATAAAACCGCCGTGTCGTCTAGCACTATTAGAAAGAAACAACTCAGAGAGTCATCGGGCGCTGCTGATTTTGTCAAAGGAGTCCTTCAGGTCACTGGCGGTACCCTACTGGGAATCACTATGCTAGCTAGCGCTACCATAGCTGGAGGACTAGTTGGCTTAGCCATTAGCTTTCGCAATCTTCCAGATGTCCGGCTTTTGCGTGGCTACATCCCTTCAGAAACAAGCTA
>JAFASY010000270.1 GCA_019244235.1 Chroococcidiopsidaceae cyanobacterium CP_BM_ER_R8_30 | reverse complement strand
CTTAGTGGCAATGCAGGAGCAATTTCCCGATTTACCCAAGTTGGATCCAGAAGATTTGGGAGAATTGCGTACCCTCGGTCAAATCATTGAGCAGATGAAACAACAGGTGGCTGAAAAAAAAAATTTGGAGATGCGACTTACAGTCAGCAACCAACTTTAAATCATAATATTCACCGCAGTCTGATCGAACTCAAAGTTCTGCCTGAACCTGACTACTTAGATTTCACCTTACCTGATCATCACATTTGCTTACTTACCGATGATGGTTCGTTCAATACCACAAAATTGGCACAGTCTCTAACAAAGCAGGGCTCGAAAGTTGTCGTTTTCAGTTTTCCCCAGTCCCTGATTGCGGGACGAGCCCCTTTGCCGGACGACGTCAATCGAGTGGTGCTTGAAGACTTAAGCGAGGATTGCCTGAAACAACAGTTAGCAGCGATTACAGATACCTATGGTTCCATTGGCGCTTTCGTTCATCTACATCCTTTACTTCTGACTGATCATAGCGGTGGAATCCGCTTTCTCGAAGAGGAGAAGGTGATCGTCAAGCATGTCTTTCTCATGGCCAAACATCTGAAAAAATCGCTTAATGAAGCGGCGCTTAAAGGACGCAGCTTTTTCCTTACCGTTGCTCGTCTTGATGGAGCGTTTGGTCTAAGACAAGACATGAACTTTAGCGTTATCAGTGCCGGCCTGTTTGGATTGACTAAAACACTGAACTTTGAGTGGGAACCTGTGTTTTGTCGGGCCATCGACCTGAGCCCTGATATTGATGCTGAGCAGTCAGCAAAATGTATTATCGCCGAGCTACATGACCCCAACCGTTATATTACCGAAGTTGGGTATGGTCCACAAGGGCGCACAACCCTCATTAGTAAACAATCCATTTAATCAAAGCCCATGACTAAAAAGGCCCGGATAGATCCATCGTCTGTTTTTCTCGTCAGTGGCGGCGCAAAAGGCATTACTGCTGAGTGCGTAATTAGACTGGCACAGCATTACCAGTGCCGATGGCTCCTACTAGGGCGTTCATCTTTGGAGGGAGATGAACCGACCTGGGCCCGGAATTGTGATGATGAATTCGAATTAAAAAAACGGATTGTGGAAGATTTCCTTTCCCAAGGTGAGAAGCCAACACCTATAAGCGTACAAAGGGTATTTAATGCTATTGCATCCAGGCGAGAAATCAAAAAAACACTTTCTACCCTTGAACGGGCAGGAGGTCAGGCAGAATATCTCAGTGTGGACGTGACTGATGCTTTTGCCTTACAGCAGAAGCTTGCAGTTGCGGTTGAGCGCATGGGTCCGATTACGGGGATTATTCATGGAGCGGGAAATTTAGCCGATAAGTTGATTGAAAAGAAAACAGAACAGGATTTTGAAACTGTATTTGCAGCTAAAGTCAAAGGGCTGGAAAACCTCCTCAGTTGTACGAACGCAAGTCAACTTGATTATTTAGTCCTCTTTTCTTCTGTCTCTGGTTTTTACGGGAATAGTGGTCAGTCAGATTACGCAATCGCCAATGAAATTCTCAATAAGTCAGCTCACCTTGTGAAGCAGCATTATCCCTCCTGTCATGTAGTTGCCATTAATTGGGGACCTTGGGATAGTGGCATGGTGACCCCAGAATTAAAAAAGGCTTTTGCCAAACGCAGGATTGAGGTTATTCCGATTGAAGTCGGAACACAAATGCTAGTAGAAGAGCTGGCGACTACGAATCATAACACTGCGCAAGTTATCATCGGTAGCCCAATGCTTCCGCAAGCCGGAGAGTTATCTCCTGAACTACGAACGCATCGTATCCACCGCAAATTAACGCTCTTATCTAATCCATTTTTACAGGATCATGTGATTGGTGGTCATCCAGTCTTACCAGCTGCGTGCGCTACATCGTGGATTGCCAGTACATGCGAGCAGTTTTATCCCGGTCATATCTTTTTCAGTATGGAAAATTTTAAGGTTCTCAAGGGAATTGTTTTCGATAATACCCAAGCAAGCGAGTTTGTTATGGATGTGAAAGAAGTCGCTAAAACCGACTCTAATGAAATAGAATTTGAGGCAAGGATATGGAGCGAAAACGAATCAAATAAGATCCGTTTCCATTACAACGGTCAGGTCAAACTGCGGCAGCACAGTCTGCCTGTACCCACTTATGATTCGTTCAACATAGCGAGCGATTGGGCCATTCCTGGTCCGTCCCTTTATCAAAATGGAACTTTGTTCCATGGACCTTGTTTTCAGGGGGTAGAACAGGTTCTAAACATAAGTTCGGAAAAAATTACCATACAATGTATATTGCCGAGTATTCCAGAAAGACAACAAGGTCAGTTTGCGGTACAAACATTCAACCCCTATATTATTGACATTCTACTTCAGAGTGCCTTGATTTGGCTGATGCAGCTTCACCAATTAGGATGCCTACCTTTAGAAATAAAAAAAATTGAGCAATTCCAGCCCATTCCATTTGATAAGAGATTTTACACATCTATGGAATTACAATCCAAAACAGATACTAAGGTGGTTAGCAACATTACAGCCCATGATAGTCAGGGGCAAGCATATATACGTCTAGAAGGAGTTGTAGGAATTATTAATAAGCGGCTGAATCATCTCTTCTTGAAGAAGTAATGGAAAATCTTAAGTAACCGATGGAGGTTTTTCATTTGGTCACCAAGGGTAGAGGCTAGACGATTATCTTGATATATCATTCAAAGCAGAAACTTGCACTAGGGAATAAATGATGGAAAAAATAGCAATTATTGGTTTATCTTGCCTCTTCCCCGAAGCCCAGACGCCTGAACAGTTTTGGCAGAATCTGATCGCACAAAAAGATTCTATATCTCTGGCAACCGAAGAGCAGATGGGAGTAGAACCTGAAATATTTTACGATCCAGTAAAAGGAAAAACAGGAGAAACTGGTAAATACTATTGCATGAAGGGAGGATATATTAAAAAGTTTAAATTTGAGGCAGATGGCTATAGATTTCCAGCAGAGTTTATCGAAGGTTTAGATAATATCTATAAGTGGTCTCTTTATGTCTCAAAGCAAGCCTTACAGGATAGTGGTTATCTTGGAAATACCTCTGTTCTTTCAAAATGTGGAATCGTACTGGGCAATCTCTCCTCTCCCACGAGATTTTCGTATCGTCTGATTGCTCCTATTTATCAAAGAACTATTGCTTCAGGGTTTCAGGCACTTTTACATCATCAAGATTTTCGGTTGGAGAACTTGCCTTCACCTGATAACATCTCTCCGCTAAATATATTGACAGCTGGTTATCCGTCAGCAGTTGTTGCCCAAGCGCTATCTCTATCTGGTATTAATTTTTCCCTTGATGCTGCCTGTGCATCATCATTGTATGCTATTAAGCTCGCGTGCGATTACTTGGTGTTCGGTAAAGCTAATTTGATGTTAGCTGGAGGCGTGAGCTGTACAGATCCTTATATGACCCATACAGTATTTTCTCTCTTCCAAGCGTACCCTGAGGATGGTATTAGCCGTCCCTTGGATAGCTCTTCCGCTGGAATGATGACTGGTGAAGGAGCTGGAATGCTGGTTCTGAAACGCTACAGTGATGCGATCAGGGATGGTGACAAGATTTACGCCACGATCCTTGGCGTTGGTTTATCAAATGATGGAGGAGGAAAACACTTTCTTAGCCCCAATCCGAAAGGTCAAGCTCTTGCGTTTGAACGGGCCTATGCTGAGGCAGATATTAATCCACAAAGTATCGATTACGTGGAATGTCATGCTACCGGAACTCCTCTAGGAGATAGAACTGAACTCAACTCCATGGAGGCTTTCTTCGGTCAATATAGAAACCCACCCCTAGTAGGTTCTGTAAAGTCTAATCTTGGTCACCTGCTAACTGCTGCAGGAATGCCTAGCACAATCAAAGTTATCTTGAGTATGTCACAGGGTCTCATTCCACCGACAATCCATTTGCGTGAGCCCTTATCCTCCTTGAACAATGCGATCGCCTCTGAGAAAGTCGTTAGCTCTGTCACTTCTTGGCCTAGTCAAACTTCACTTAAACGTGCGGCCATCAGTGCATTTGGTTTTGGCGGAACTAACTCGCACCTAATTCTTGAACGAGGCAATCAAAGAAAACCCATTCCGTCTGCCGGAACTGAAGCAAATTCACCAGTTCAAACCGAGAAAATGGCGATCATCGCCATGGATGCCTATTTCGGCCTCTGTAATAGCTTGGATGCCTTCGAGCGCAGCATTTATGAGGGGACCCAGCATTTTATTCCCCTTCCTGCTTGCCGATGGCAAGGAATTGAAGATCAAGAACAATTGCTGAAAGACTGTGGCTTTGCTGGCGCTGAAGCACCATTAGGTGCTTACATCAATGATTTTGAACTGGATTATCTACAATTCAAGATCCCTCCTGATGCGGCAGATCAACCTATTCCCCAACAACTTTTGATTTTGAAGGTCGCTGACAACGCCATCAGAAATGCTAGGCTTGAACGAGGGGCAAACGTGGCTGTGATCATTGCCATGGGAACTGAACTTGCTGCCCACAAAACACGAGTCAAATCTGATTTGATTTGGCAGCTCAACAAAAGCCTTAAACAATTTAATATTGCCTTGCCTCCTGAAAAGATCTCTGAACTAGAAACAATTGCTAATGATAGTTTGCTCAAACCAATACAGGTCAACCAGTGTCTTAGCTTCATTGGCAATATTATGGCCAGTCGTATTTCTAGCTTATGGGACTTTTCTGGTCCCTCATTCACGCTATCAGCTGAGGAGAATTCTACCTTTAAGGCACTAGAAGTTGCCCAAATGCTCCTTGCTCAAAAGAAGGTAGATGCTGTCGTTGTGGGAGCTGTAGATCTGTCTGGTAGTGTTGAAAATGTTTTATCGCGCAACAAAATGATGCCAATCAACACTGGCGTTCAAACGCTTAGTTACGACCGCAATGCGAATGGCTGGATGGTTGGTGAAGGTGCCGGAGCTGTAGTTTTAAAGCGCCTTGATACAGCAAAGCAGGATCGAGACCGCATCTATTCGGTGATTGACGCGATCAGCTTAGTCCAGGGGAATTCCACCTCAGAAGCAGATAACTTACTACAGCCACCAGTAGCTGAAGTAGTCACCCAAGCATGCCAAAGAGCTTTCAATGAGGCTGGTATCAAGCCTGCGGACATCAGCTATTTAGAAGTCTTCGGAAGTGGGGTAGATCAAGAAGATGAGGCGGAGATTAGTGGGTTAATCCAAGCTTATAAAACCCCCGAACCCGAATTAAGTTGTGCAATCGGCAGTATCAAGGCCAATATCGGACATACTTATGCCGCTTCGGGAATGGCTAGCCTAATTAAAACTGCGCTTTGTTTGTATCATCGGTATATTCCTGCAACGCCCCAATGGTCTGGTCCCAAAAAGCCAGAGATTTGGCAAGGTAGCCCTTTTTATGTTGCTACCGAATCGAGAACTTGGTCTTTAGAAGCAGCATCGGCTAAGAGAGTTGCTGCTATTAACGGACTAGGGATAGATAGGACCTATGCGCATTTGATTTTATCAGAAGACGTAAGCGAACAAGATCGCAGCAGTCGCTATTTGGAGCAAACCCCATTTTATCTGTTTCCCCTTGCTGCTGCTGAACGATCGGCTTTATTGGAGCAGCTGAATGCTCTACAAGAAACCATCGATCGTTGTTCTTCCTTAGCCGTAGCCGCAACTCAAGCCTTTGCAGCTTACAATGCGCATTCTCAACCAACATATGCACTGGCAATCGTTGGACACAATAAAGGCGAGCTGACTCGAGAAATCCAGTACGCACAGAACGGTGTGCCCAAGGCTTTTGATGGAGGGGGAGAATGGAAAAGCCCTTTAGGCAGTTATTTCACAGCTAAACCGCTGGGTAAGCAAGGTAGCGTCGCTTTTGTCTACCCTGGCGCGTTCAACTCCTATATTGGCATGGGTCGAGATATCCACCATCTGTTCCCTAGTACGTACGATAGGGCCGTTAAATTTACTTCTGCGGAATCTCTGAAGAAGTATCTGCATCTGTCGACTAAACTTCTCTACTCAAGAAGCCTTGAGAGATTATCAAAGCGGCAAATGGAGGTCCTTGAGCGACAGCTCGCAGATAACCCGATAGTCATGTTTCTATCCGGAATCAGCGCTGCGCTAGTTTATACCATGATTATGAGAAATGATTTCCGAGTACTGCCAAAGTCGGCAGTTGGGTACAGCCTTGGTGAACTTAGCATGATGTATGCGCTGAATGTTTGGATTAGCAATGACGATACAGCCGAAAGTATAGAATCATCTCCTCTGTTCAGAACAAGGTTATCCGGTCCCAAAAATGCGGTTCGCGAAGCTTGGGGATTGCCCCAAACGCAGGAGGATGCAAGCGAAGATTTTTGGAGTACTTACGTACTCATAGCCACTGTATCTGAGGTCAAAGAGAGCTTGAAGCATGAAAAGCATGTTTATCTGACGCATATCAATACCCCTTTAGAAGTGGTCATCGCCGGTGATAAACAAGGCTGTATGCGGGTCATTAAAAATTTAAAATGTGACCATTTCCGCGCGCCTGCTAGCCATGTCATTCACTGTGAGCCCATGCGCTCCGAATATAGTGAATTCGTCAAATCGTTAACCTTACCTGTCCAAAGCCAGCCACAGCTCGATTTTTATTCTGCGGCTCATTATGAACGCATGATACTCGATAGCCAGTCTATCGCCCGTAACATTGCACAAGCACTGTGTAAGCAGCTTGATTTTCCTCGATTAATTAACCGAAGCTATGAGGATGGTAATCGCATTTTTATCGAGCTAGGCCCAGGGGGCACCTGTTCTCGCTGGATTCGTGAAACGCTTAAGCAAAAAGAGCATGTCACGATGTTTATTAATAGCCGAAGCGTAGACGATCATACTGGTATCGTCAGAGTTTTGGCGAAGCTACTCAGCCATCGGGTCCCTGTTGATTTATCTCCCCTGTATAGTCAAGAGAAAAACTATACTACTAAGAGAGCCCTCGTTAAAGCGGTAACCTTAGGCGGTCGCAGGATTGTATCTGCGATGTTGACTGAGGAAAATCAGAAAAGCTTTGCAATTCAACCTTCACCAGTCCTGTCTCAAAGCGTTTTAGAGCAGCACAAGCCCTTGCCGATCCAAAAGCCTGAGATTGAAGAGGTAGCCTCACTAATGGCTCAAAGCACTGTGAAAGAGGTTGCAAGTACCACCCAAGGCAAACTCATAGGGAAGGTAGAACAAAGGGAAGCTAATGGTAATGCGAACTACAACTTCTATTCTCAAGAACCCCTTACTCAAGACTCACCCGAAACTGAACAAGAAGACCACCAATATATCCCATCCTTCAATAAGGAAACGAGTGAACATGTTCATGCCGGAACCTTCTCTGATCTGCACAGCTTCCACAACCAAAAACTGAGTGAAAAGGCATCTATTGTAACTCAGGCCCATACCGCTTTCTTACAGGCGCGACGTGAGTCATTACGTCAAATGAGCGAACTCATTCAGATGCAAATCGCTGTTTCGCGGCACCTGCAAGACCAAAAGCCTACTCAGGAGAATTCTCAAGCAAGAGAAAGGCTCCAGATAAAGCAGGCTTCTAGTGGTCAGATTTCTACATTCCAGGAGCCATCTGATTCAACCCAATCAAAATCCACTGTACTCCCTCTTCAGAAGCCTGCCAGCGTTATATTTAACGAAGCAGACATGTTGGAATTTGCTGCAGGGAGTATTTCACGAGTCTTCGGTAAAGAATACGAAATCATCGATTCATATTCGAGACGCGTGCGCCTGCCTATGCCTCCTTATCTTTTTATCAGTCGCGTCACCAAGTTTGAAGCCAAACGAGGGTGCTTTGAGCCCTGCTTAATTGAGACTGAATATGACATTCCTCAGGATGCATGGTATGCAGTTGATGGTCAAATTCCCTGCGCAATACCCGTTGAAGCCTGCCACGGCAACATGCTTTTGATCAGCTATATAGGCATCGATTTTGAGAATCAAGGTCAGCGGGTTTATCGTGCACTAGATGGTACAACCACATATTTGGGTGAAACGCCGGTAGTGGGAGAAACCCTGCGTTGTCATGTCAGGATAAATTCCTTCGCCAGAGGCGGCAATACTTTGCTGTTTTTCTTTTCGTATGAGTGCTTCGTAGGTAACAGAATGTTCCTAAAAGCAACAAGCGGTGCAGGATTTTTTTCTGATGAAGTTCTTAAAAAAGGCCAAGGGGTTAGCCTAACTGCTCAGGAAAAAAAAGAGAGAAGCAAAGTTCAAAAAAAACATTTCGAACCATTGCTGCTATGCTATAAGTCTGCTTTTAATGATGAAAACCTAAAACAGTTGAGTTTAGGGAATATTGCAGCCTGTTTCGGGGATAATTACGACCAAAAAGGTAAGAATCCATCGCTACGCTTGCCCTCACAAGCTATAAGAATGATCGACAGGGTAATATCTGTTGATCCTAGGGGAGGATGTTGGGGATTAGGCTTGGTTGTAGCTGAAAAAACTTTGGACCCTAAACAGTGGTATTTCAACTGCCACTTTAAAGATGACCTAGTTCTACCTGGCACCATTATTAACGAAGGTTGTGTGCAAACCTTGCTATTTTATCTACTGTATTTGGGCTTGCAGACATGTACCACTAATGCCAAATTTCAACCAATTCCTCGTCTTACACAGTCAGGACGTAGTCGCGGACAAATCACGCCTGTTTCAGCCATTTTAACCTATCGGTTGGAGGTAACTGAAATTGGGCTGGAGCCAAAACCCTTTGCTAAAGCAGAAGTTGCTGTTATTTTTGATGATAAAATTATTTCATTAATCAAGAACTTAGGAATTCAGCTATCAGAAAAGCAGTTTTAATATTTGTATTTTATTAAAACTATTTGACAAGATCTTAGGAGGGATAAAAAGTGACAAATTTATATGTGGCAGCAAGCGATAACAATATAGGTTTTTTAGGAACTCTAAATGGGCATGACCATACATGGAGAGGTCCTATAGAAAACGTATCTTTTGACGAGGTTGGCATCAAAGCTAAACTGCTAAACTTCGATAAACCTTGTTACATTGTTAAGCAAGAACAGATTGGTGTAACCAACCAAGGCTACTTGAGCCCTGATAATGGTGGTAAGGTGGGACAGGTACAATTACTGAGTGTTCTTCCACCGCTTTCGATTGAACAGTTGGGCGATCCAGGTTTCCTTGCTTTTCATAATGTGAAATACCCCTACGCTACCGGTTCGATGGCGGGTGGCATTGCGTCTGAGGAGTTAGTCATTGCTCTAGGAAAGCAGAGAATTTTGAGTTCATTTGGCGCTGGTGGCCTCGCTCCTAGCCGGATTGAGGAAGCCATTAACCGAATTCAACAAGTTCTTCCCAACGGACCTTACGCTTTTAATTTGATCCACAGTCCTAGTGAACCTGCTCTTGAACGTCGTGCAGTCGATCTGTATCTCAAATATGGTGTTAGAACTGTAGAAGCTTCTGCTTTCCTAGACTTAACTTCCAACATTGTCTATTATCGGGCTGCTGGGCTTGGACTCAATGCAGAACATCAAATCGAGATTAAAAACAAAGTTATTGCCAAAATTTCTAGAAGAGAAGTTGCAACCAAATTTCTCCAACCCGCTCCGACAAAGATTCTTAGGGAATTAGTTGCTCAAGGTCTGATCACTGGGTTACAGGCAACCCTGGCCGAAAAAATTCCAATGGCAGATGATATTACTGTGGAGGCAGATTCTGGTGGTCATACAGATAATCGGCCCTTGGTCTGTCTCTTGCCCTCTATTCTTAGCTTAAGAGATGAAATTCAGCAAAAATATAGTTATGAAAGGCTGGTGAGGGTTGGAGTAGCAGGCGGAATTGGAACACCCCAATCAGCATTGGCTGCCTTCATAATGGGTGCTGCCTACGTTGTGACCGGTTCCATCAATCAGTCTTGTGTTGAAGCTGCAACATCCCAACATACCAAGAAGTTGCTGTCCCAAGCTGAGATGCCTGACGTCATGATGGCTCCGGCGGCAGACATGTTTGAAATGGGCGTAAAACTGCAAGTTCTAAAAAGAGGAACACTCTTCCCTGTGCGAGCTCAGAAATTGTTTGATTTATACAGGAGCTATAACTCGATTGAAGACATTCCGCTTCAGGAAAGGGAACAATTGGAAAAACAAATTTTTCGAAGGAGTCTTGAAGGTGTTTGGGAAGATACTGTGAATTTCTTTACCAAACGTGACCCTGACCAAATAATCCGGGCAACCAACAATCCCAAGCGGAAGATGGCATTGATTTTCCGCTGGTATTTAGGATTGTCGTCCCGTTGGTCCAACTCTGGAGAAAAAGAACGGGAGATCGATTACCAAATTTGGTGTGGACCAGCCATGGGCGCTTTTAATGACTGGGTGAGGGGGTCTTACCTAGCTGAGCCGCACAATCGGAAAGTGGTGGATTTAGCCGCTCACATCATGACTGGAGCTGCATTTTTATACCGCGTACAGAGTCTAAAAATCCAGGGGTTGCAAATGCCCGCTCAGTATAGTCAATATTACCCAGTCCCGCTCACATTATAAGGTGTACAGATGAATCAGTCCAATTCAACTGCAAAACAGTCTCACTCTGCAGATGCTATTCAAACCTATTTGGTCTCTCTTATTTCCGAGCAGCTAGGCGTTGCCCCTGATTATGTTGACATCCGGGAACCTTTCGATAGCTATGGCCTGGATTCAGCCCAAGCAATGATCATTGTTAGCAAAGTCGAGAGATTACTAGGATTTGAGCTCTCTCCCTTACTACTGTTGCATTACCCCACGATTGAAGCGCTTGCCCAACGCTTAGCTGAGGAATCTGAAGTTTCGGAGTCAGAGATCTTTGAGATCTGAATGCTGGAGCGGTTACGGAACAAGACTTTGATAACGATTATTGGGAGATTCTGAAACTATGAACGTATCTGAGCTTGTAGCAAACCTCACTCAACATGGTGTTCACTTACAGGCCGAGCGTGACAAACTCTGTATTCGAGCGCCAAAGGGGGTGCTGACACCAGAGCAGCACGCGGAACTTGCCGCCCGTAAGGGAGAAATCCTAGCGTTTCTGCACGAGATAAATATCACTGCATCCACTACTGTACCGCTAAGTCAGGGACTAAGCCTGTACACAATCGGTCGTTTAATTGGGGGATTCTGCGAGAAATCAACTGTGGAATATAAGCAACCCATCATTGAGCCTAGAGAGATGGCTCAAAAACTAACAGTTACTTTTAGACCTTTGCCGTCTAGATACAAAAATGAAGAGATTCTTAGATTTAGAGAAGAGTTGAAGGCTGAATTTCAAAGCTATGGAGTTAAAGTTGAAGACTGGGACAAAGCTACAAAAGAATATCGTTATGAACTTAACCTTCCTCTAATTAGATGGAAGAGAAACATAAAGACGAGGATAGTCAAAACTGGGATCAATGCAATCATCGATGTTGAAAGACCGTCTTCCTTGATCAGAGAATTGAGAATTTTAATAGCAGAAACCATATATCAAATATACTCTCGCTTTTTTGCAAGAGCTCGCAAAATGTCTGTTCCAACAATTGTTAAGCTGGCTAGTTGGGCTGAGGATCATGCAAGTCAACGCATTGAAGACCCTACGAATACTCAAACGATTATACTTACAGAACTGAATAAGCTTGCAAATTTTCGATTACCCTATCAAAAGAAAATAAAAATTGGTTTAAGCACTCTAATCAGAACATACTCACAAATGGTGATTGGCGTTTCTAATACAAACATTTCAATCTTAAATATGAATCTTTCAGATTCTATTTTTCCTAGAACTAAGATAGATGGTTTTGTATTACATTCGCTGATCCCAAAAATTTTTGTTCCCATATTTCCACTGCCAATGAGTCGATTTGAGTTAGGACAATATGATCCTCTGCAATCCAAGTATGCAGACAAATTGGTTGTCTTGAGTAAGGAGCTTGCGAAAACAGATCTACTTCCTCCTGGTTCAAAGCTTAGTGAATTTATTAGAAGAAAGTCCCATAGAGATATTGTCAGCATCATAATGGATGGTAGAACAGGTGTCTCTTATGGCTTTGTCGCCTATGCTGAAGCTCCACAATACTTTGGACCTCCGGAGATATCTGAAGATGAATGGGAAAGCCTGTTTCCTGTTGAGGAATTCAGTATTGATGAAGTACGTCAGAATAAAATTGGTAGATGGTATGTAAAAGTTAGCATAGGAACAGAACATGTATTTAAGCAAATTCCCGACATCTGGCTTGTAAGCTCCCGTTCAGGCTCAAATAAAACAGACTTAAATCTCGATCGTGATATAGTTAGAATTGGTTTGAAAGGAAAGCTATTTCTACAATTTCCTAAGGGAATTGATCCTAAAACTGCCGACATCAAACCTTCTTATGATGTCTATGTCATGCTTGCTATAGCTCTTTCTACAGCGTTATATGCACCAGGACTCATTAGAAACGGTGCTCCAATTGTACATTTCCACGGCTACCCGGCATTCGAGTGGTTTAGGCCAAATGAATATGGCGCTGGAGTTAATAATCCTTCCGTACCTTGCGGAACATATGAATCAGGAGTGTTTAATTTTCTAAGCATTTCTAGTTTAGCAAATCAATATGGTGGAAATATAGTCCTAGCCAGTTTGATAGAACCAGACCATGGCACAAATGTTATAGCAAGTGATTTAGATTATCTAGTAAAAAGACTGAAAGCCGGGTGCGAACAGGGGCTTATTGAACTTGGTGGAAAGCATTTTACTTCTCTCAAGGAGAAAATAGCCAATTACTGAATTTAACTTGTGAAAAAGAAGGTATACTATTTAATATTTTGAGCCCTTATTTAAGTTGAAAATACTGTCTAGCAATGTTTTTATTCACTGAACTACTGCGATTTGGAAGAAATATTTATGGCACGGATGACCACAAAACCTAAGGAAAGGCAGCTATTGACAAAGTCTCCAGGTCGGTGGACAATAATCTGGACAGCTGTTATTGCTTTAATCATTGGGACTATTTCTCTCTACAGTCTTTTAAGATTTCAAACTACTGCTCAAAGGCCTGCACCAACTTCTCAAAAGATCACTCCTACCATCAAAGCTGTTGGCGCCCTAGGGCGTTTAGAGCCTAAAGGAGAAATCACTCGTTTGTCTGCTCCCATTTCGCTTCAGGGGACCAGAATTGGGCGCATTCTGGTCAAGCAAGGCGATGAAGTGCATGCCGGACAGGTGGTGGCGATTCTTGATACTCAGCCGACCCAACTGGCAGCCCTCAAGAAGGCCGAAGCCGATGTCGAAGTTGACCGCTCGCGTCTAGCACAGGTCGAAGCCGGGGCAAAAGCTGGAGACATTGCAGCTCAAAAGGCGGCAATTGCTAACCTGAAGGCGGATTTGAGCGGACAAATTGCCACTCAACAAGCGACAATTGCTCGGCTAGAGGATGAGTTGCACAATGCCGAGACTGTTAATTGGCGCTATCAGCGGTTATACCGAAGCGGTGCGATTTCAGCCTACGATTCAGACAATAAGCGGTTGAGTGTAGACACGGCGCGAGAGCAACTTAATGAAGCCAAAGCCACCCTGCAGCGGACAATAGCAACGAATCAAAAGCAGCAAAATGAGGCAAAAGCTAAGCTGGAGAGCATTGCGGAAGTTCGTCCGACAGATGTGCAAGAAGCCAAAGCAGAACTCGAAAGCGTGATCGCTGCTGCAAAGCAGGCTCAGGCACAGCTAGATTTAACCTACATTCGAGCCCCGATAAGTGGTCAAATCTTGAAAGTTTATAGCCGAGCTGGAGAAGTTGTTGGCAGCGATGGGATTGCCGAAATAGGCCATACCAACCAGATGTATGTGACTGCGGAAGTTTATGAAACCGATATTAGAAAAGTACAACTAGGTCAAGAGGCAATCATTACTAGTGACGCTTTCTCGGGGAAGTTACGGGGTACAGTAACTCGGATTGGTCTGCAAGTTAGCAAACAGAATATCTTTGAGAACGATCCAACAGCCATTACGGACAACAAAGTGGTTGAAGTAAAAATTCGTCTTAACTCAGCAAGTAGTTTGCAAGTTTCTGGCTTAAGCAATTTACAGGTACAAGTAATCATTTTACCTAGTTTCTCTCAAAAATAATGTTAATTTCCCAAGAGGCTTGAACAGTGATTCTTTATGTACCTCTGGCTTGGCTACAACTAACGCACCAAAGAGTTCGCTTTATAACGACTTTGGCGGGTATCGCTTTTGTTGTTATTATTCTATTTATGCAACTAGGTTTCCAGGACGCTCTCTTTGCAAGTGCTATACGAGTGCATCAGAGTTTACAGGGAGACTTATTTTTAATCAGCACTCAATATAATGCTTTGACCTCCCAGCAAAGCTTCCCTCGAACTCGTTTGTATCAGGCTCTAGCTTTTGATGATGTAGAATCTGTTAGCCCTTTGTATATCCAATTCGGAAAATTGAAAAATCTCGAGAGTGGTCAAAAGTACCCAATATTTGTTTTTGGTATTGACCCTGGAAAACCAACTTTTAACTTATCTGAGATAAATCAAAGTCTGGATAAACTAAAAACTCCTAATATGGCTCTCTTTGACCGGGAATCACGAGCTGACTTATTCGGACCTATAGCTAAGGAATTTGAGCAAGGGAAGGTTGTGCGAATTGAAATAGCTCCCTATAACACAATAACTAAAGCTAACAGATTGAAAATTTCTGGCCTATACAGTATAGGACCTTCTTTTGGAGTTGATGGAGATTTAATTATCAACTATTCAACTTTCTTAAATATATTTATAGATCGTATAGCAGAAGAGATAGATATAGGTTTAGTTAATCTCAAACCAGGTGTTGATCCTCAAAAAGCTCTTGCGACTTTAGTAGCCTACCTACCAAAAGATGTTAAAGTTCTTACCCGTCAAGGCTTTACTTCATTAGAAAAACACTATTGGGATGTCAGAACGATAGTTGGTTTTACGTTTAAGCTCATGGTAACACTGGGGTTTATTATTGGTGTAGGTGTTGTCTATCAAATCCTTTATAGTAATGTTTCTAATCACTTGGTTGCATATGCAACCCTAAAAGCAATTGGGTATAAAAATAATTACTTATTAGGCTTGGTCTTCCAACAAGCTTTAATCTTAGCAGTTGTAGGTTACATTCCGGGATTGATCATTTCTTTGGGCTTGTACGACTTAGCAAAGAATGCTACTCACTTACCAATGGTCATGACAATTCATCAAAGTTCACTGGTATTAATCGTGGTAGTTCTAATGTGTTCCATTTCTGGTATTCTTGCTGTACAGAAATTGCGGGCTGCAGACCCATCTGATATTTTTTAGTTTATTATGTGTATTCAATTAGCCAATGAGTCAAGAAATTGTTATTGCTATTGAAAATCTCAATCACTACTGGGGCAAAAGATCGCTAAGAAGCCAGGTCTTGTTCAACATCAATCTGGAAATAAAATCCGGAGAAATTGTCATTATGACTGGACCATCAGGGTCAGGAAAAACCACTTTGTTGACTTTGATAGGAGGTTTACGCTCTGTCCAAGAGGGAAGTCTTAATGTTATAGGCCGGGAGCTTCGTGGGGCTAGCCATGACAAACTCGTGCAAGTACGTCGCCATATTGGTTACATTTTCCAATCTCACAACTTGCTCGAATTCTTAACGGCCCGACAGAATGTACAAATGTCTGTTGAACTACATAAAGAGCTTCTCGACAGAGAAGCTCGCACCAAATCAGAAGCTATGCTCCAGTCTGTTAAGCTAGGTGACCGAGTGGATTACCGTCCGGCTGAACTCTCAGGAGGGCAAAAGCAGCGCGTAGCCATTGCCCGAGCTTTAGTAAGTCATCCCCGATTGGTCTTAGCTGATGAGCCAACCGCTTCCTTAGACAGTAAGTCAGGTCGAGATGCCGTAGAGCTAATGCAGCGGTTGGCTAAGGAACAGGGATGCTCTATCTTGATGGTAACTCACGATAGCCGAATTTTAGATATTGCTGACCGAACAATCCACATGGAAGACGGTCGGCTGCTTAAAGAAGTTCTATTTTAAAATCCCGCTTGGGAAGCAGTTCCAATCATACGCTCGTCACCTACTATTGCTATAGGGCTAGCCCAAAGCGAGCGCCACCTACTCATTCAGCGTGGTTTAAACTCGATCGTAATTTTTTCTTGTTGCGGTATAGCGACTTCTTCAGGAAGTGCAACAACCAGCTTGCAACGTCTGATAATGTTGTCTTTGATCATGCCTTGTCGGACAGCTAGCAACAGTAAATCCTGCGCTTGCTTTTGGCTTAAACCTTGAGTATGATCTTTCAAGATTCTCAGTTGAAATTGCTGTTCCAAAGTAAGTTCTATCGGTTCCATAGTCTACCTCATTTTTAGACAAAGCTCACATCCCTTCATATCTTCATCCTAATAACAGGGGCGCGTCACTACATCTAAATAAAGTCATGAATCAAACGTGACTTTCGTCATAAGCTAATGACGGCGTTCGCAGAGCAAAATGGAATCTAGGACATTGCATCCCTCCATTATGCAACGCTAAAACTTGCACAATGCTGCAAAAACCGTCTTGGGATCTCTAATCGCTCACCGAAATGGAGATGAACATAGGAGGCATGAATATTGTGCAACTGCCATCCTTCTAATGTGGATGAGCTTTGAGCTTCATACCCTCTGATTTGAAATAAGGGATGCATCGGTATTTCTGTGAGACGCGAACGATGAAACTCATGACCCCAAACCTTAGTTCCAGCATTTAACAAAGGGCTATCTTGTAGGGCAGTTGCCTGTCGATAACCTAATGTCAGACGTGAACTCATTACAGCAATTGTCGGTATGGCTCCTATCATCGCCCAGGCTTTCCCATCAAAATCTACAATTTGCTGACACAGATACATCAGCCCTCCACACTCAGCATAGGTCGGTATTCCTGACTGAAGTGCGGCTCGAACAGCTGCTCGAATTGGATAATTCTCTGCCAACTGTTGAGCAAAAACTTCTGGAAAACCACCTCCGAAATAAAGTCCCTGGATGTTTTCTGGTAGAGTCCGATCGCTGAGAGGACTCCAAGGTATCAGCTGTGCACCTAGCTGTTGCAGCAAGTCCAAATTGTCTTGGTAGTAGAAACTGAAAGCGCGATCACGAGCGATTGCCAGCCGCAGGGGAGGGGGGGAATGGGGAGATGAGGGGATGGTGAGGTAGGGAGATGAGGTGGGGGATTTTAAGAGGGGGAGTAGGTGTTGCCAGTCAAAGCAACTGTCTCCTAGCTGAGCTAATCGGTCGATGAGGGGATTGAGCTGGGTGATTTCTGCTGTGGGAACTAAGCCCAGGTGCCGATCGGGGATCGTGATGTTATCTTGCCGTCGCAGAATGCCTAGAATCGGTAGGTGTAGGGGTTCTAAGGCTGCCTGTAGGAGTTCTAAATGGCGATCGCTACCTACACGATTCAGCACTACCCCTGCCAGCTTGAGCTGTGGGTCAAATGAGCGATAGCCGTGGACGATCGCAGCTACAGTATAAGACAAACGACTACAATCGACTACCAGTACCACAGGTAAATGCAGCAAACGTGCCACATGCGCTGTACTTGCCCAGTCGTTCGTACCAGTTGCTCCATCAAATAGCCCCATCACCCCTTCTACGAGAGCATAGTCTACCCCTTGAGTATGATGAGCAAAACACTGTTGGACGTAATTAACAGACGTTAGCACTGGATCCAAATTTCGACAGGGACGCCCAGTAACGTGCTGATGAAACATTGGGTCTATGTAGTCCGGTCCAACCTTGAATGATTGCACCAAAAGCCCTCGACGGCACAAAGACGCTAGCAGGGCGAGCGTGACTGTTGTCTTGCCTACCCCGCTGCGTTCTCCTGCAATGACTATTGCCATATCAATTTTGGATTGAATCTAAAATCCAAAACCCTAGGCAGTTGCACTTTTCAAGCGAAGGATTTGGGCTGTAACTGCCAGACTTTCTTCAAACAGTGCCTCGCGTCCCCAACGCTGTAGCTGATGGCTGAGCAACAGTTCTGGAGTTTGGTCTATAGGTGATGTCACCTGTTGGAATCGGCAGGACTGGGCACCGCCACCCGCCTCCATCCGCATACAGCCGCTCGTTTCTGAACACAAAACTGTACAACAATCTGCCTCTGAATTAGTCGAGTTCAGACGCAGGGCAACCAAGTCTCCTCGCATCTCAGTAGTATCAGCCGTAGGAATTGCAGCTAACTCCGCTTCCACTTCACGTTGGTCCTCAGTCATGAAGTAGACACGCTTGATGTCGTAGTCTCCGCCTTCTTGTTCCAAGCGAGAGGGATGCCACTGTAACCGACTAGCCAACCAACCTAAAAACATCAGCGCTTGAGCCGAATTACCATGTTGGTAATCAATTGTCACTCGATCGACTTCCTTGAGCGCAGCACGACGCTGAGGCGGATCGAAAGCTTCGGCTGTCAACTCTTGCCAAGCTGATAGGCGACGCCAATTGAGGTCAGCCACAGGTGTCCCCGCCTCGATCAGCTCTTGCACCTTTAGTAGATCGGTCTCTGTCTCACTAAAGCCGCTAGAGTCGAAGATGATGGAGTTACATGCTGCCGCTAGTCGCTTAAATAGACTATTATTCGGATCGGGCGTTGCCTTCCACCACAAAAATTTCGGTAAGCCACCGATCAACAGGGCAGAGAACATGCCACCCACCCGTTCTAAAGCAGCGACGGTACCCCTAAGAGTGATGTATTCACAGCATACTAGTGTGTGCGATGACTGCTTTTGAATTGGGCAATAGGCAGAGACTTGAGCTGTCACGCCTTCGTCTTCCCCAGCAACTGGGCAGAGGGCAACGATGCGGCAGGGGTTGCGACTGGCGATCGCATCGGCAATGGTAGGGCTTTTTGCATCTGAGGCATAGAGGACACTGCTGGTGCTAGCCTCACCGTTAGCGCTGCCACGACTCTTAGCAAGTTCTTCCCGCAGCTTTTCCAATGTTTGGGTGTTTGCCTTGCCACTCACTGGGAGTCCATAACTTTTCTGCGCTTCCCGCAAAGCAGCGGCTGTACGTGGTCCTGGAATCCCATCAATCGGACCACTGTAAAATCCTAGAGTCGTCAACAACTGTTGAGTTTCTTCAGGTTCGTAAACAATCAAGCTAAATGTTGCCGCCCGTATAGCAGCAGGCAGTCCGGCGTCATCACCAGCAACACCATAACTTTGCCAAATTTTACCAAGTTCCGCCTCGATTTCTGTCAGCGAAACATCCTTTGGAGCCTGAAGTGAAACAATTGGAGG
The DNA here is from genome assembly GCA_019244235.1 of Chroococcidiopsidaceae cyanobacterium CP_BM_ER_R8_30. Taxonomy (GTDB): domain Bacteria; phylum Cyanobacteriota; class Cyanobacteriia; order Cyanobacteriales; family Chroococcidiopsidaceae; genus JAFAVL01. Next base: position 24,282 of record JAFASY010000270.1, on the reverse strand, counting down.
GGATTGGGTCGTCATAGTGATTTCTCAAGCAGCAACTAAAGATTGAATTTTGCATCAGTAGGGTGCGTTCACCAAAAAACTAATTCTTACAAGCGACGCCAGCGACGTCCATCTTGCTCAATCAGCAGCTCCGCTTCAGCTGGTTCCCAAGTCCCAGCTTCATACTGCGGTATAGAGGCTGGATCTGCCGGACTATCCCAAACAGAGAGAGCTGGAGTCACTACCTGCCAAGCAGCTTCTACCTCGTCCGCTCGCGTGAACAAAGTTTGGTCTCCCATCATGCAATCGAGTAACAAGCGATCGTAAGCGTCAGAATTCGTTGAGCCAAAAGCTGAGCCGTAACTAAAGTCCATATCAACTGAACGGGTTTGCAGGCTTGGTCCTGGCATCTTAGCTTCAAAGCGGAGAGAGATACCTTCATTTGGCTGAATCCGCATCGCTAAAATGTTGGTATGCGTTTGTTGAGCGGCTGATTGGAAGATGAGATAAGGCACTTCGCGGAAGTGAATTGAAATCTCGGACACTTTCTTAGGCAACCGCTTGCCAGTACGCAAGTAGAAAGGCACGCCATGCCAACGCCAATTGTCAATGGCAAATTTCATGGCTACGTAGGTAGGCGTCGTAGAGTTGGGATCGACCCCTGGCTCTTCGCGATATCCAGGCACTTTTTTGCCTTTCATCCACCCAGCACTATATTGCCCTCGAACTGCTGAACGCTCCAAATTTTGGATGTCAGCCAGATGCGTTGCTTGGATGACCTTCACTTTTTCTGTACGGATACTATCAGCATCCAAAGCATTAGGCGGCTCCATCGCAGTGAGGCAGAATAGTTGCATCAGATGGTTCTGCAACATATCCCGCAGGGCACCAGAACTTTCGTAGTATCCAGCCCGATCCTCGACTCCCACTGTCTCTGCTACGGTAATCTGGATGTGATCGACAAACTGGCGATTCCATAGGGGCTCAAAAATCGCATTTGCAAAGCGGAAGACAAGTAGATTCTGAACCGTTTCTTTACCTAAATAGTGGTCTATTCGGTAGACTTGCTCTTCTTTGCAAACTTTCTGGACCACTCGGTTGAGGTTTCGAGCTGAACCTAAATCCCGGCCAAAGGGTTTTTCAATGACTAGGCGAGTTTTGATGGGGTCATCTAACATCCCTGCCCCTCCTAACTGCTGAATTGCTTCAGGAAAGAATTTCGGGGAGACAGAGAGGTAGAACATCCGATTTCCGCGTGTTCCTCGTTTCCCATCTAACTCGCTCAACAACTCTTTGAGTTTCTGGTAGCTTTCTGGGTTATCAATGTCACCAGGACAGTAGAACAAACCTTGGGAGAAATCTTGCCAAAGTTCTTCAATCCCGATGCCATCGGAAAACTCTTCAATGCCCTCTCGCATATGTTCGCGGAAGAAGTCATCGCTCCAATCTCGACGGGCAACACCAACAATCGTGGTTTCTGGCGGAATCCGCCGATTTTGTCGCAATTTGTACAGCGCTGGTACCAACTTGCGCTGAGTCAGATCTCCTGATGCTCCAAAGATGACAATGATCTGAGGTTCGGGTGTCCGTTCTTGTTGTAGCCCGATGCGCAGAGGATTTTCTAGCAGCGTCACCATAGTTGTTCAAGAGGTTAAATTTTGCATCCCTCTCCATCCTGCCCTCAGCAAGGAGAAGGAACGGTATACAATCATGCAGAACATCCAGAGGCTAGCCCCTGGATATCCACTAAGCTAGCGATTTCACTAGACAGGCGACAAGCGATTGACTTTTTCTTCCAAAGACTTCATCAATGACTCGAATGGCTTAATAAACTTGTCAATCCCTTCGACTAGCAGTTCATCCATCACTTCATCAATATTGATGTTGATGTCTGGGTCTTTGAGGCTTTCTATCAGCTGATAAGCTTCTTCCACCCTCGTTTCGATCCGATTTTGCACATCGCAGTGGTCAGCACAAGCTTCAATCGTTACTGGTGGTAGGGTATTGACAGTGTCGGGACCAACTAGCTCGTCAACATACATCACATCACTGTAGTGAGGGTCTTTCGTGCTGGTACTCGCCCACAGTAAACGTTGGACTTTGGCTCCTTTGGCAGACAAAGCTTTCCATCGCTCACTTTGAATAATTTTTTTGTACTCTTGGTATGCTATTTTCGCGTTAGCGATCGCCACTTTACCTTTAACTTCAATCAGTCGTGCTTCTCTGTTAGGATCAGCAAGACCTTGTTTGAGCTTGGCATCAATACGAGTGTCAATGTTGCTATCAATGCGACTCAGGAAGAAGCTTGCTACAGAGGCAATTTTACTGATATCTTTCCCTTCAGCCACCCGTTTTTCTAAGCCCCGGATATAAGCCATTGCTGTTTCAATATAGCTCTCCACCGAGAACAGCAACGTCACGTTAACATTGATCCCGTTAGCAATGGTTTGCTCAACTGCAGGCAAGCCCTCTTTCGTACCAGGAATCTTGATCATGACGTTTTCCCGACCAATTGACTCATAGTAACGATGGGCTTCCTTAATTGTTGCCTCGGTGTCATGAGAAATTGTTGGCGGCACCTCAATACTCACGTAACCATCTAGGCCATGCGATGACTCATAAACGGGACGCAAGATGTCACAGGCGTTACGAATATCTGCAAATATCAGTGATTCGTAAATCTTGTAAGTTGGCAGCCCAGCTTTGATCCCAGCTTCGATGTCAGCATCATAGATGGCATTGCCAGCAATTGCCTTCTCAAAAATAGCTGGGTTGGAGGTGATCCCACAGATCCCCTGGTTCTCAACCATATCTTTAAGGTCGCCAGACTGAATGAGATCTCTGGTCAAATTATCCATCCAGATACTTTGACCGAAGTTTTTAATCTCTAGTAAATGATTAGTTGTCATATTTTTCCTCTTTTAACTCCTACGTTTCATGTTTGCGGTATGTTTGGATTTCACATGCCTCAGCTTAGACTGTCAATCCAAAATCCATTTACTGGGGTACGCGGCTTCTTCTCATCATTTCCTTCTCCGCTTTCGCCTCAGCCCACTGTTGAATGAACGATTGCACCAATGCCACGTCTTCTTCACTACCAATGATTAGCGGGGTGCGCTGGTGTAGTTTCTCTGGTACAACATCTAAAATCTCCTGAGTACCTGTACTTGCTCTCCCACCTGCCTGCTCAATCAAAAACGCTAAGGGTGCCGACTCATAGAGCAATCTTAACTTGCCTTCTAGTTTCTCTAGTGTTCCAGGGTAAAGAAAGACACCGCCTTGCAGAAGAATGCGATGGAAGTCTCCTACTAGTGCTCCGCTGTAGCGTGCTGTGTATCCTTGATTGCGATGGACGTAGCGGATATATTCCCGAATTGCTTCCTCCCATTGCCAGAAGTTGCCTTCATTGACGCTGTAGATAGGGCCATGGCTTGGAGTTTGAATGTTCTCATGCGTAATGATAAATTCTCCCAAGCTGGGATCAAGGGTAAATGAGTGAACTCCCTTACCAACGGAATAGACTAGCACGGTACTCGGACCGTAAAGCACATATCCGGCAGCAATTTGTTTACGTCCATGCTGAAGCAAATCCTGCGCTGCTCCATCGCTATCCTCGGTTTCTTCCTGTTGACGAATTGCAAAGATGGAACCCAAACTCATATTAATATCTATGTTTGAAGAGCCATCAATCGGGTCATACAGCAGAGTGTATCGACTTCTGGAGCAGTTTTCTGAGATGTAGTACGGTTTTTCCATCTCCTCGGAGGCTAGGCGGCAGACAAGACCGCTTTGCTTAAATACTGAGATAAATACGTTATTGGCATAGATGTCCATCTTTTTGACGGTTTCTCCATGCACATTAATGTCATCCGTAAACCCTAAAACCCCCTCCATTAGCCCTGCACGACTAAGATGTCGAGCAATGAGTTTGGCAGCAAGGGCAATGCGATTCATCACAGCACTTAGTTCCTGCGCCTCAGCTGAGAAGCTTTGAAGATGTTGCAGGACGTGACGGGACAGGGTTGTACAATCACGCTCTAGAGCGTACTCCTGTTGCTCAGGTTGTTGCGCTTCAGCCATTGTTTTCATCCTCCCAACCCTTGGGTTGCAACTTCAGATCGCGAGCTTTTGTCTTACCCAGTCGTTTATACCTTCTATGATAGGAATGGAATCTAGAAATTAAATCCCACTTTAGATAAACTATAGAAACAAGCCATACCAGCACCGCCTTATGGACTGTCACAATGATTAACAGGCATACCTCACATCTACTTCTGTTACCACCAACACAGAATTGAGAAGCAAATAAAAGACCGACAACTATGGTGCTTTCTATTCTCACCACAAGTCATCGGAATAGTCGTTATAAGTTACTTGATTGGGGTTGGTCTTAGTAGTTTATAGACTTTTGCCGCAATGAACAATATTTTTTTGCAGGCAACGAGTACAGCTAAAATCCGTTTCTTTTCATACCACCACCACCGCCACCACGGCGATTATTTTCTTCTCGGGGTTTTGCTTTATTAACTCTAAGCTGACGCCCCATCCACTCAGCACCATCCAGTTCGGTGATTGCCGCGTCTTCCTGAGCATCTTCTGTCATTTCCACAAAGGCGAAACCTCGCATCCGACCAGTTTCTCGATCTGTGGGTAATACAATTCGCTTTACTGTGCCATATTCGGCAAATACTAGTCTCAAGTCTTCTTCAGTGGCACGGTAAGACAGGTTTCCAACGTAAATAGTCATGGCGATACGTGAATCTGAACGAGGAGCTAAAGTTCATCTATACAGACATAAGTTAGACGTTGCGAGCAAAGCATAAGTCTTGTCTGGTTTACCAATGGTGAATTTCAAGGTTCGGCAACTACGATATTAAGCGGTAGCAGCGTCTACAACTCAACCAGTGATATGGCTAAACTCAAGCATACCGTCATATCATAACCTATTCGCTAGCTCAGCAAGGTTATCTGTCTTACAATATGATATTGGATATTATAATAGCCAATATTTGATATAGCTAGAAGATTGGGAAAGACTCTTCTTGGGAATAGTAAATAGAGATATAGAGAGTCGGGCAAGGAAGCCGCTATCTTTCCCGACTCATACTTCTATTCACTCAATTGAGATTGATTGTGGTCCCCTGGTAGAGCCATTGTGTGGTTGGTTACCAGATGGAGTAGAAGTGTTATGACCAAGTTGCTGATCGAGCCAGTTCTTAACTGGTTCGTCGGTCAGATTAAGTCGGAGCAAGCCCGAACAAAAACCGCCCAAGAATGAGACTGGGTGGCGAGTGAGTTGTTTGAAAATCGGTGTCAGTTCATCGACAAACATTAATAGTCCCCTTATGCTTCTTATCAAATTCTAACGCTCTCTTCACTCCCCCAGCTCCCCCTCTCTTACGAAGTTCCGAGCGGAGGTCTCCTCCGCTCGGACTTCGCGCAGCTCCCCCATCTCTCTTCACTGGCGATGCCATCGAGTGACACCGTCAGGACTGTCAATCAAGGTAATGCCTTGAGCTTGGAGTTGATCACGGATGAGATCTGCTTGGGCAAAATTACGAGCTTTCCGGGCAATTTGCCGTTGTTGAATCTGAGACTCAATTTCCGCATCACTCAAATTATCAAGCGATAAAGAGTCAGGCGACGCTGCAAAACCTAAAACCTCTGCCAGACAAACAAGTGTTCGCCATTGTCGCCATAGCATTGCTAAAGATGTATCTGTTTTACCAGTGTGGGTTAAGAGATTGTACTCATGGTTTAATTCTTTAGCTAGCTCAAACAAGACGACTAAACCACTAGGAAAATTGAAGTCATCATCGACTGCTGTCTGGAATCGCTCAACGGCATCTAGATCCAGCATCTCATCAGTGCAGTTTATCTGACTGTGATTCTCACTTATTGGCAAACCCCGCCGATGTCCAAAGAGTAAACCCTCTTTGAGGGTCATCCAACCTTTCTCAGCTGAGGAGATCGCCTCATCGGTAAAATCAATGGGCTTGCGATATTGTGCCTGAAGTACAAATAGCCGCACTGCCATCGGGTCAGTTGACCGATCCAATAACTCCCGAATTGTGATGAAGTTGCCCAAAGACTTAGACATCTTTTCCCCATCCACTGTCACCATACCGTTATGCAGCCAATAACGCGCGAGAGGTACGCCAGTCACAGCCTCAGACTGAGCAATTTCATTTTCGTGATGGGGAAAAATTAGGTCAGCTCCACCAGCGTGGATATCGATAGTGTCACCTAAGCGATCGCGCACCATTGCCGAGCATTCAATATGCCAACCAGGACGCCCCAAACCCCAAGGCGATTCCCATGCTGGTTCTCCTGGTTTTGCTGCCTTCCACAAAGCAAAATCAAATGGGTCTCTCTTCCTTCCCTCGTCTTCTGCATCAACCCGTCCACTTGCCCCAACTTGCAAATCTTCTAGCTTGCGGCCTGAAAGCTTACCATAATCGGCAAACTGACGGACCGCATAGTACACATCTCCTGCTGCTGGGTAAGCATAACCTTTTTGCTCTAATTCAGATACTAGCCGCTGAATCCCATTCAGAGTATGAGTAGCACGGGGGTAGGCATCTGCTTCCCTCACATTCAATCGATCCATATCCTCAAAATATGCCTGGATAAAGCGCTCAGCCACAGCTTCCATTGAGGAGTGTTCTTGTCGTGCCCGATTGAGAATTTTGTCATCAATATCGGTAAAGTTCTGCACGTAGCACACGTCATACCCACGCCATTGTAAATATCGACGCACCACATCCCAAACGATGCAAGCCCGTGCATGACCTAGGTGGCAATAGTCGTAAACTGTTACGCCACAGTAGTACATCCGCACCTTACCCGGTTCCTGCGGCTCAAAGGGTTCCTTTTGGCGAGTGAGAGTATTGTAAAGTGTCAGGGTCATGACTAGGCAAGGGTAGAATCGATAATATAGGCAATAATAGGGGAAAGCCAGCACCCCTATGCTAGTGTTTAATCCGCACTTCACGCTACAGTAATATTTTTTGACTAAGTTATGGAATCAGCAGTTAGCACCAAACGCTCAGAATCAATGGAGGCCCCGAAACAGGGTCTGCCAGTCACGATCATTACAGGTTTTCTTGGCAGTGGTAAAACAACTCTACTCAACCACATCCTGACGAATCAGGAGGGTCTTAAGACAGCAGTTCTCGTTAATGAATTTGGTGAAATTGGGATCGACAATGAGCTAATCGTCACCACTGGCGAGGATATGGTAGAGCTGAACAACGGATGTGTCTGCTGCACCATTAATAATGATTTGGTCCAAGCAGTTTATAAAGTTCTAGAGCGCCAAGACAAAGTGGATTATTTAGTGGTAGAGACAACTGGGCTTGCCGATCCACTGCCTGTAGCTCTGACATTTTTAGGTACAGAGTTGCGGGATCTTACTCGTCTCGACTCAATTATTACGGTAGTAGATGCGGCAAATTACAGTCTAGATTTGTTTAACTCCGAGGCAGCTCATAGCCAGATTGCCTACGGCGATGTCATCCTACTCAACAAGGCAGATTTGGTTGATGAGGCTGAGTTGGATGCATTGGAACTTAGAATTCGGGATATTAAGGAAGGTGCGAGAATTTTGCGCACTACACGCTCCCAAGTGCCAATACCATTAGTTTTGAGCGTAGGTTTATTTGAGTCCGATCGGTACTTCACAAAAGATTCTGAGATAGAACACGAGCATCACCACCACGACCACGCCGATTGCGACCACGAGCATGGGCATTGTGCTCACGAGGGTCACGACCACAAGCATCATTCTCACCACTTAGAGAATGACGGATTCACCTCATTATCGTTCCAAAGTGACCAACCCTTGGCGATCAAGAAATTTCAGTATTTCTTAGATAACCAGTTGCCTGCAACCGTCTTTCGCGCCAAGGGAATCTTATGGTTTGATGAAAGCCCTAAACGTCATATTTTCCACCTATGCGGCAAGCGCTTCACTATTGAAGATGAGGAGTGGAAAGGAGAGCGGAAAAACCAGTTAGTGTTGATTGGGCAGGATCTAGACCACGAGAAATTGCGATCACAATTGCAAAACTGTGTCCGTCTACCTTCAACCAGTCGAGGCAAAGGCTTTGGAAAATAAGACAAGGGGACAGACTCTCCTCTTATTTCCCCCATCTCCCCATTGCCCCTAATCCCCGCTTCGTGGGGATCCCGAGTTCCCCATCTCCCCATCCTCTTCCCATGCGGGTGCTGATTCAGCGCGTCAAATCCTCTCAGGTGACTATTGACGGTCAAGTCGTTGGCAAAATCGGGCGAGGATTGAATTTGCTCGTAGGTGTTGCCGATACAGATACCGCAGCCGAGCTGGAGTGGGTGGCGCGCAAGTGCCTGGAATTGCGGTTATTTCCTGATGAGGATGGGGATGACCGTTGGCAAAAATCAGTGCAGGAGATTGAGGGTGAACTTCTGGTCGTCAGTCAGTTCACCCTCTATGGTGACTGCCGCAAAGGTCGCCGTCCCTCTTTTGACCGCTCAGCTCCTCCCACCATGGCTCAGAACCTCTACGAGAAATTTGTTGCTATGCTACGGCAAAGTGGCTTGCGGGTTGAAACTGGTCGATTCGGTGCGATGATGCAAGTCTCAATAGAGAACGATGGTCCCGTGACTCTTTTGCTAGAGAGAGACTTTTTGTCCTAGCTGTGGCTCTGTCCCTGCAACTAGACGCTGGAGATTGCTCTGGTGTCGCCAAATAACATAGAGACCACCAGCAACTGCAAACAACTGGTAAGGTAGGGGTTGATTTAGGAGGAGCATCAGGATAGAAACAACAACGGCTCCCGCTAAGGAACCAAGAGATACAGTGCGTGATAGCGCCAACACGATGCCAAACACCAATAGCGTTCCTAAACCAACCTGCCAACACATAGCTAATAAAACTCCTAAGCTGGTTCCCACAGATTTGCCACCTGTAAAGCCTAACCAGATAGATTTACTGTGCCCTACTAAAGCTGCTAAGCCAGCAGCAGCCAAGATCCAGGGGCACCAGAAGTCAAGCTGCACTCCTCCTCCTGTCGGGATAAGATCACGTTCAGCAGCAAGGGCAATTGCCCAGTTGCCACCTGTGATCGCCAATACTCCCTTCAGCATGTCGATTAGTAAAACCAACAATGCTGGACCTTTCCCCAAAGTTCTAAGGACATTGGTTGCTCCAGTAGAGCCAGATCCATGTTCGCGTAGGTCAATACCTTGCAATAGCCTTCCTGCTAGGTATCCTGTGGGAATTGAGCCCCATAGATAAGCTATTAGCCAAATCACCCCGCATAAAATCAACCAAGTCATCATATTTTGGACTCAAAAGTCATAATAATCCCTATCTCTGTCTCTCAGCGTTTGAGGATCGGGGGCAAAGGCAAGCCACAAAGGGAATTGTAGCAGTGAGAGGCTGATTTGGTCTTCAGAGTCGTCAACGACAATCAGGGGCATCTGATTGGCTTTCACTAGTCGCTCTGCCTTCATTGCTACAGCTTCTGCTGCTTCAAACAAAACTACACCACGCTCTGGACCAAAATCTCCACGAGAAATTCCTAGGCAGTCTTGTAATCCTCTCCGCCATTCCCCCAGACGTTCAGGAGTATTAGCTAACACTAGGGTCCGGAGGCGATCGCCATACAAGCTGTACGATATCGAGATAACTGCTGAGCCGATCAGGATATTCTGTAAGCGGCTGCCCATCGTGCGTAAAGCTCCCCGCCCTCCTTGGGTGAAAAACCAGTTAGCAACCCGCTCGGCATGGACTGGTTCAAAAGTGCGGCGTAGTTGCCAGGGTGGACCGTAGTAGTCTGGCTTGGTCCGGTATTGGTCAATGAGGCGGCGAATTTGCTTGGTAGTCGAATGAAACTGCTGTTCGGCAAACTGTGGAGTTGAAGACGATTGGCTCCCCTTTTGCGGTTTTGTAATGAGCGGTTCTGGTTCAACTTTAGCCTTTGGTACCAGTTCTAACTGTTCTGCTGCTACTGCCAAATCTTGTAAGCTGCCAGTCAGGTAATCTTTAAAGCCTTGCACACGAATTGCGAGTTCTTGGGAAGCCCCAGCAAAAGTCGTTCGCATCTCTGCCCGAATCCGTTCCTGACGACGCTCTAGTTGTTCTACTGAGATTTGCAACGCCTGTTTACGTTGCTCTAACTGCACCAGCGTTTCGCTCACCAAGCTCCCTAACGACTTTTGAGTTGCAACCAGTTGTTCAGACACCTGCGTGTGGGAGGCTTGCAATGAGGAAACTTCTTGTCTCAGCAATTGCTCCTGACTAAGCAAATCTGCGATTCGCTCTCTTGCTGCAGTTTCAAATAGCTCCTCAGGTTTCACTTCTGACTTTGCTGCAGCAATTGGTGCTTCTACTTCATTTGTGGGCTCGACATTTGAACTTTCTATCGTTTCTGGCTGATTTAATTTGGAAGTTTGCTCGTCTAGTTCAAACAAAGGCTCGATATCTGAACCGTCCGCTTCTTCTCTGGGTTTTTGCTCTGCCTCTGGTATCATTGACGAAGCCGACGCAGCCCCCGGAGGTTGCTCCTTTGAGAACGTTGACTCGGCATAAACATCTAACACTGGCTCTTCCTTAGGACTTTGCCCTTCTGACTCTAACATCGGTTCGACAACTAACTTTGGGGTTTTGTATTCGTCTCTTATTCTTAATGTTTCCATCCCATCAGGAATGGGATCTTCAGGCGCAGACTGCCCTTTTTTGTTTTATTTACTATAGTCTAAGCTTGCTCGATTCCGTAGACCCACTAGCCTCTTTTATCATTATAGTTCGACGCGTCTTCTCATCCCCTATCTGATCTAGTTGGACAGCGCTGCTCTAGGCAAGTCTTTAATATTCGGGGGTCAAATATGATGGGTAGGAAGTGAATGCTCTTGACCTCTCTAAAATAAAATAAAATTGGCACTGCTGACCAGAAAATTTGCCAATTTTGCCATTCCTGGTAGGGAAAGCGTCGGATTAATGTTTCCCCTCTATAAATGTCTAAGGCACTTTCAGTAAATTGCAGACGCAGTGTGGCGGCTTGAAACGTGAGAAATAAGCCAAAAAGTGCCAGCGCACCTCCTACCCAAGCTTGCACAAACAGGATGGGAATGGCAGCAATCACCAGTACACCAGGGATCTTGTAGCTGGGTGCAAGTTGTATTGATGATGTAGAGTCAGTCACTAAAGAAGTGTTCACAGTAGTCTCAAATCCTGCTGATTTCAGTAGGTACCAATCCCATTTTAGAAGGTCAGGTCAGAACTGATTGGAACGATCGCTCTCAATTACAGCATTGTCCAAACATTCTCAGAGTTGAGATGGTATAGGTCTACAGATAGATGGTGCTCGACAGAAAACTGCGTAGATTGTGGATGTGTGAAGGGAGACTTTAGGGTTTGATCGTTTGCTAAGACGGAGTGAGCTATTGCTCTCAATGTTCGGGCTTGGCGAATCCCTCCTAAGGAAGAATTTGGCGTATCCCCAGCAAGAGGAATTTTCTGACCAAGGTCAACTTCTGGCAAGTCTGGTGCTGAAGCGTAGGGTGTTCTCTCGAATAGAGTGCAAATAGTTGCCGCAGAGAAGCCAACTAACACAATTCCCAGCACTGTTCCTAGCGCTTTTGTCCAACCACTTGTCTTCATGCTCATCCCTCAACAACTCAGTTAGTTCATCTCGACGATTATTGCGCTGAATGGTTCTCAATGGAATCAACAGTGTTATTAGATTCCATTTCGCAATTCATAGCAAGACCCTATACTCCATATCAGGAAGTTTCCATACTGGAGTAGACTGTACTGTATGGTTTAGGTATCATATAGCTGTATTTTTCATGTCGGTGCATTCTTCCCAACAGCTTTCTCAGGGCAAGCCAATTGCTGATGATTCGCCACTGATAAGTAGCAAGATAGATAACGCTAAAGCTAGTGCTGCTCAGAAGCGCGAGCAGATCTTGAAGGGAGCTACACAGGTATTTCTTCAGCACGGCTATGCTGGTACAAGCATGGACCGGGTAGCAGCCATAGCAGGTGTTTCTAAGCAAACGATTTACACTCATTTCCACGACAAGGAAGGGCTATTTACTGCCCTGATTGAGCGAGTCACGACGCGCCAGTTGCAAATCGAGTTTGGTGCAGAGCCATTTCAGGGCGAGCCAAGAGACCTATTGCGACGAATAGCAAAGGGCTATTTAACTAAAATGGACGACCAAGAGTTCATCGCACTGTTAAGGGTTGTGGTAGCTGAATCAGCCCGCTTTCCAGAGTTAGCAAAACTTTATACGCGCACAGTAATTCAGCCGATTTGTCTTGGTTTAACTATATATTTTGAATCTCATCCAGAACTTAACCTTCCAGATCCAGCAGCAAGTGCCCAAATTTTTTTCGGTTCTCTATCTGCCTTTATCCTGTCCCAACAAATCCTGTACGGCAAACAGTCTATGCCAATGGACAATGAACGCTTAGTCAATACCTTGGTCGAGCTATGTTGCCAAAATTATCTGGAGCGTTGAGATTGCGCTCTTCGTAGACTTAGGAGGCAACCGGAGTTCTGCTCCGGCTGACCTTTGAGTGACCAAAAAGTTGATAACCTCCTACTTTGTAGTCTGGCTAACCTGCAAGTAGTACATGCATACGACATGTTGTTGAAACATGTGTTTTAACGCATGTCGTCAGAAAGCTGAATGTATCAGCAATCCTAAGGCACCCGATTCAGCTTCAGAATAACAGTGCACTATAGTTGCCATACTCACCGCTCCTTCTTTGTCACCATTCGCATACGTAGAAAATTCAGTACTTGTTGTATATTATATATTGTCGAAAATACAGCGATCAGCAAGTATCGAGCTGCCGAGGCGCCTGCTGCTTAGTAGTGCAATTGAAGTGTGACAAAACACTAGTAAGCATGAGTGGGTTTCGAGCCAAACAAACTTGAGTCTGTTCTAGCAAGGGCAGACTCGATGGTATATGCTTAGTAGGTCTAGCCTATGCAACTTGAGGACATTTACAAATTCTTTCAAAGCCCTCCTCCCATTTATCTGTGTCAGGAACTGGCGGTGTGCTATGTCCTAGCAGTGTTGTTACGGGAAGACTCTTACGGTACAGAACTGATACAACAACTAGAGAATGAACACTCACTCTATCGACTTTCTGATACAGTCCTCTACGGAGCACTGAAATTTTTGGAAGATGAAAAGGCAATTACTGGCTATTGGAAAAAAGTGGAGGGACGGGGACGCCCTCGGCGGATGTATCGAATCTCTCCTCAATGGCTAATACCTGCTCAGGACTTAGCTCGTCTTTGGCATGAATACGCGGATCGAGGGCTATGGGTGAAGAACTATAGTTGAAGAAGTTACCACCTGTAACAAACTATCGTGAATCCTACTATTTTCTCATCTACTCTCCTATTAACCTCGTTGTTATCAGTCGGGTTATTTTTCTTTATCCGTGCCTCAGTTAAAGAGCGGACACAAGAGGTTAGACTGACGTCTGAGCAAGCCCAAGAAACTCTAATCGCGCAATTGCAGCAATACATGCAAGAGCGCTCCTACCAAGTGGTGAAGGTAGATGCCCTACAGAACCAGGTTACGTTTGAAGGTTTTGTCCGACCCAGCGTGTTTCTAGCCATTTTTCTCTCGGTGCTGGCAGCAGCTGGAATTCTTTGTCTAGCACTAGTTTTGTCGCTACTGTTTCCCAAACTAGGTGTGTTTTTTCTCGCTTTGGTGCTGCTATCGCCTATAGCTGGCATTTTTTACTGGAAAAGAGCGGGACGCAAAGAACAGGTGTTGCTCAAGGTAGAAGCAGTAGGTAGCGAATCTAAACGGCAAAGCCAGTTTACCGTTATTGCTCATCGTGACGAAATTATTGAACTACGAAAAGCGTTAAAGTTGTAATCCCTGAGAAACCAATGTTTCCCAGGGATTAAAGCGCTAAAGCCATCAATTCAGTTTCAGCGGCTGCGCCCAGCGACAGGTTCCTTCTCCAAGGGGTTTTCTAACACCCGTAGACTAGGAAACAAGAAATGATTTTCTTCCACGTATTGCGCCCCAAATAGCCCCTTCTCTGCCCAGAAATAACGGTCTGTTGTATGTTCATTCCGTTTAACGAGGAGCAGTGCTGGTGGCAAGATCCCCTCAGCCTGAATAAACTTTCGAGCTGCTGTGACGGGTTTATCTTCGCCACTTTCAATGCTATATTGAGGCACATGCTCAAGGATTCGACGCCCCTCTTGGCGACGACGACTTTTGCGCTTCCGTCTCCTTGCCAACCTCTTACCCTCCTATTTTACACTGACGATTGTAGTTGTCGTTACAAAAGCCGTCGCCAGTATATCTGCTTGAATTCAGAATTTCAAGTTGTGTTAAGTTTACGATACAAACTCTCAGAATTAGAGTCGAAAGTATAGGATTTGAGTTATTTCCTAGGCAAGTACCTCTGTCTGAAGTTCTAAATCACAATTGGGAAAGTCTGAATAAGATAGAGAGACTAGGTTACAGGCAACTGTCATGATGCAGTTGGTAAGTTAAGGTTAACTCTATGCTGACGTCTGCTAGTTCTGAGTTCATTACTCTGTGCCACTCCCAAGTTGCCTTACTCACTCAAGGACTAGGAGCGAATCTGAGTATCGTGTACTTGACAGAAGAACTGGTGGAGGGGGAGATGCCCAAGACAGGGCTAATTCCAGTGGTAGCTTACCCGGAAGCGGCTATGTGGGAAAGGTCGAATGCTTTAGCGTTTTTGCCAGGAGAAGTCATGAGTGATGACACATTGCTGTTGGGGACGCCACCAGAAATGACAATTGATGCAGACTCCGATCACTTACAAAAGCCAGAAGCAAGAACGGCCAAGAATAAGCCACAGGAAGCAGATCGCGCCCTGATACTGAATAGGCAAATCGTTTTACCTTTGATCCATGAGGGCTTGATGCTGGGATTATTGGTAACAGGTCGGGAAGACAGAGCTTGGAATGAGCGCGAACGTACGGAGATTGAACGGATTGCTCAAACGCTAACGCTGGCTAGGTTGCTAGATCAGCGCCGAGAATGGGCTCTAGCGGAACTCAGTCAACAACAACGCCTGCAAGCCGAGCAGCGAGATTTGCTCCACAACCTATTGCACCAGTTTCGCAATTCCTTGATGGCTTTGCGGACATTCGGCAAATTGCTACTCAAGCGTCTCATCCCAGAAGACGCTAATCATGGAGTAGCTGCTAACCTGGTGCGGGAGAGCGATCGCCTCCAAGATTTACTGCAACAGTTTGACCAGGTGATTGACTTGACGTTAGACGATCTAAAGCCGCACAAATCGTTGCCGCTAGCGCCACTCCAAATGGAAGCAACGCTACAGCCAGTCATCAAGCCCATGCTGTTGTTGCCTGATGCTGAGAGTAAGGGAGATGCTTCTTGCCTAGTTGCCGATGTGCTAGAACCACTGCTAGCGTCAGCTCAGGTAATTGCTCAAGAGCGTCATCTAAATATCCAGAGCAAAATTCCTCCCAACTTGCCGCCAGTCAGGGCAAGCGCTAGGACATTAAGGGAAGTTTTAAGTAATCTCATCGACAATGCTTTGAAATACACCCCTGCTGGTGGACGAATTTCTATCCAAGCTGGGCAAGAGCGGGGGAATTTGCAGGGGATTGCTATTAGTGATACTGGACCAGGAATTCCCCCACAAGATTTAGAGCATATTTTTGAGCGGCATTACCGAGGGATACAGGCAGAAACCGAAATCCCTGGAACAGGTTTAGGGTTGGCAATCGCCAAGGAGTTAGTCGAGCAGATGCAAGGAGAAATAGAAGTTAGGAGCCCAAGCCTGTCCCATGCAGAAAGCTCAGGGGCTGGTCATGGGACAACCTTTACGGTTTGGTTGCCCTCTGTGCCACAGAATCCCAGCCGCGATCACCCCCATAATTAGCGGTGCCATCTCGAATCCTGGTTCCGGAACGGTTTCGATAGTACCACTTACTGAATATTGTCCCTCCAAGGCAACACCTGGCTGTATACTAGCGGGCACAACTTGAGTTGAAGTCAGTGTACCAGTAGCCCTACTAAACATGCCCTGACCGCCAGTGATAGCCAGAGTATCAGATGTCGTTACTGTACCTTGGGCAAAATTAATTGCCCCTGCACCACTTGCAGAGGCAATTAAAATATTGCTACCGTTTCCAGAGAACTCTACATAACCAGGCTGATAGCCCTGCAAACCGAAAGCGGTAGGGTCTGTGTTGGAACTGAACACTCCCGTCGTGAAATCAGTTTGAGAGTATGAGAGACTGTTGACTCGGGTCAGATCATACGGGGCATTGGTACTCGTACCTGAGAGAGATATGGCTTGAAAGTTTGGAGGAATATTTTCTTGCAGAGTTGCAGTGATATTGTAAATACCACTGAAATTGAATGTTGCCGCAGCAGCCGCACCAACATTCAATCCTAGACCTAGAGATAAAAGAGCAGTCTGCACAAAACCTACAACGTACAAGCGCACCATAATTTCCCTCTGTTGACAATTTAGCCCAGCTCTTCATTCTCAGAGGGAAGCCAGACTTTTTACGCCTAGTTTTGTTTTTATTTACAAATCTTTAGGCTCAAAGAGCCGAGGTGTGGCTATCTGTGAGAACGGATGGCTGAAGGAAATATTGCTAGTCGTCCAGGAAGAGCCCGCGCTGTAATGAGGTGCTATCTGGTTTACCAAGTCTTGTGTAAAAGGGGTTTCAAACACCTGGCTGTCAAACGCCGTGTGAACGCAAGTAAGGTTGCAATAGACCAACAACTACCTCCGGTAGCTCTAGATGTGGTAGCACTCCTGCTTGCGGTATTGTGTGAAACTCCCGAATTGCTTGAGAATTTAGCTGTGCCAAACGTCTTCCTAGGTTGACACTGGTAAATTGCGCCTGTTCGCCCCAAAAGATAACCGTGGGTACAGTAAGTTGCTGAATGTATAGCGCTAGGTCAAAGTAAAGGTCTCCCCGTAGAAAGGCTAGAGCTGCATATTCAGCATGAGGTTGCTGTGCTGATGCTAAATAAGCCTTAACCATCTCTTGAGACACTCGATCTGGTTTGGCGAAGAGAAATTGCTGCAAGAAGTTGGACACAGCGACTTCATTTTCAGCACCTATGGCATAAATTAGGCGGTCGAACAATGGTGTATTGATCACCTGTAGCGGCAGTCGACGACCTGCTCCCTGCCCAAAATCATCAAATCCAGATGGGCAAACAAGAAACAGCGCTTGAAATAAATCTGGTTGTTGAATTGCCAAACGGATAGTGAAAGCCGCCGTCAGGGAAGAGGCGATGGCTATCACGGGCAAATGGCCTATCTGCTGGATAAACTCCGTTAGCGTCGTTAGATAGTCAGCAATTTGGTAATCTCGTATTGGATGAGCCGACTGACCCCAACCAATTAAGTCTGGAGCTAATATGCGATAATCGCTTGCAAAGGCAGGGTAAACTTTTGACCATTCGTAAGCAGAAGCACCGCCGCCAAAGCTGTGCAGGAAGATTAAGGGGGTTGACCCCTCCAGGTCTGAAATTGACCAGGAGGTAAACATCTGGGTGTAGTAAACCATTGAACCCAAAGATGTTTCTATAACTTGCTGCCCAAAGCCTGAGGGGTGAAATCGCAGCAGGTTTGTCAAAACGGTTGATTGTGGTGTGTTCGGCATCTTAAAGAACGCAGGTTGGGTTGCTTTCGGGTAATTACGTTGCTTTCCTGCTCGAAAATGCTGCGTTATGGCGGAAGCAACCGTAGACTAGCCTAGTTGCTTTCGCCCCTTTTATATGTGGGCTAACTGCCTAATTGTTCTGTATCAAGCCGCTGTATCTTCTCGGTTAAGCTGGCGCTCAATCGTATCAATAGCCGCGTTAAGTCCTGCCAATCTAGTCTCTAAGTCGTCCCGCATCCACCTGAGAAACTTGAGCTTACGTTCTTGATAGGTCTTATGAGAGGAAGGCTCAGCACCCCAGCAAGCGTTACCCCAGAAAGGAAACATAGTCTACCTCGCAAGTATTTCTATTTCCATCTTGACCGAAATTTCTAGAAATCGCCCGATAATGAGGGGTAGCAATTCCCGTAGTCTCCTAACCCTAGCTCGAAGAGCCAGATTCACAACCATTTTTGGTTGTTAAGTCTAGTCCATTGCAGCTTAGATAACTAATACAGCCTGTAGCCGCAATGGCTGCAGGCTGTCAGTCAAGGCTGATTTAAAGTCAACCAGCAAGGTTCTGGCGCTTCAGCTGGCGTTTGAGCATAAAGCCCGCACCTAAAGCCCCGAAAACTAATATGCTTAATGCCGAATTAGGTTCAGGAACGCTCTGGGTAGAGGAGTTGGGCAAGAAGCCCAGTCCATGAGGACTTCCCAAGCCGGAGACAGCTGCTGTAAGTGTGCCAGTAGGGTCGAGAGTGCCGACAGAATTGCCTGATGAGGAGGAAATGTAAGTAGCACCTACCGCAAAAGGACCGCTAAGCTGATAAACAGCTCCACCAGAGGTGTCGGCAATTATGAGACTGCTTGGAGTTGTGGGAGCAACAACGTTGTCATCCGCTGTAAAAGTTGGGTGAGGCAGCACGCTCACTTGTTGTTGAGGAGTACCTAGGTTTGTGATTGTATACAGCGCTTTGTCGCCTTCACCGTCAATCGTCAATCCTCCATTAGAGGAGAAACCTAGCGAGTCAGGATCTGTTAGGTTGAATGTTTCAGTTTGTCCTGTAGCGGTGTTTAGCTGTGTTAAACCATTATCGCTAGATAACACAGGCGTAACTGTAGCTTGACCACCGCTAACGCTCAGCGTACCCAATACTGGCTGATTATTAACCGAGCCACTAAAGGTAGGATTTGCAGCATCAACGTAAATATTACCGTTCTGAAATGCCAGATCGTCATAGCCACCACCACCATTGATGGAATTCAAGGCGTAGGTTTGCTCAGCCCCTGTTATGGGGTTGATAGTCGTCAGCGATGGGTTTCCATCTTGATTTTGTAATGCAAATACCTGACCAGTCGTCGGATCAATACGGAGTCCATCGTTGTGTCCTGGCACACTGAAAGTCTGTACCAACTGTCCGCTTGTTGTGTACTCACCTATCGTGGTTGGTAAACCATCAGAGCCATCTGATTTAGTACCGTTGCCGTAGCCTACGAAGACATTGTTTCCTGAAATAGCAATCGAGTCAGGTTGAGAAGCACCTGTTGGATTTGAAGCGAATAATGAAACACTGTAGCCAGTAGTTGCTGTAGGTGCAGCTACTGCAGCTTGCCCATTTCCTTGCAACCATGCTATTAGTGAGAGAACAGCAGTACCCGTTACTAAAGGAATCGAAGCCCTTTTGCTCTTAACCATGTGTCCCCTTTTTTTACTAACTAAAGCAGCCAGTCAAAGCATAGGATTGAAAGGTTAAGTAGGAAGTAAGAGAACTTTAAGGTTGGATTTTAGGCAAATATATTAGATAGAATTTTTATAAATAGTCAATTTTAGCCGATGTCCAAATCTCAAGTAATTCAGAAAAATCATTTTGATGGTTTGTATTCAGCACCACTATCTAGCTCTACAAAATCTACTTCTTTAGACGTAGTTTTACCGGAGTTGTAGTACTTATAAACTCGCACTTTTCTAACTTAAACTCTTAAGAATAAAATTGTGTTTACACATACATACTGCTTGAACGGAAATCGCACTCTCAGTAAGTAGGTTGACTAGTTGAACTAAGAATCCGTGCCTGAAAGAGGGGAAATGCTAGCATTCCCCCTCTTGACATCTTGTAATATCGTTGTATTATGGTGACTGTAAGATTCCAAAGATCTAAAACAAAAGTCATTGCGGTAAATCCTCCCCTCGTCCATGTCAACCTCACGATTTCTCATTCAGAGCTCCCATCGCTGGCAACAAATGTTGCTAGGGGGGAATCACTGCTATATGGCAAGCGACAGCGATCGCTGGGCAGGGAAATCTAGCGGAATGGCAGTTAGCACAGAAATGGCCAATGCTAACGAACAAAGCGGGAGGAGGTACAGACGGAGAGTGGCTGTATCAACGTAGAAATAGAGCAACCCACAAGGTTTCTAACCCCCGCTTCAAAAGAAAGAGGCGGGGGTTGTTGTTTTTGAGGATAAAACTGAACATGCTGAAACTGACATACACCGAGATGGGCTTACACCTAGAGTGGCTAGCAGACTCTCTAGAAGTAGTGGTTGAACAGCGAGTCATTCTAGCTCTGCGGACGGGGCAACCTATTCATGTTGAGCCTAGCTGTGCCTCCTTCTTGCTGCCAATTGACTTACCTGGGTTAGTGGATTTACAAATCGCGATCTCTCAAGCTCAGACAGACTGTATTGCCCTAACTCCAGTCGATTCTAATGATGTCGAAGTTAACCTCCGAGGCACCTGGCTAGCGGCAGCTACGTCAGCTCATGAGGGGATTTTCGTTACAGCGATGAGTGAGGGATTCCAACCAACCGCAGGTCATCGTTTAGAGTTGCTGATTCACCAACTCTGGGAATTGTCTCAAGCCCAGGAATCTTTATTGATCTGAACCATAGCAAGTACTTGTACGTTTGCTAGAACATAAGAAAACTATTGACCGGATTTTGTAGGAAACTATAACTGCTTACAAACCATCACCACCAGTTCATAGCTAGTGCCGGAGTTCGATGAAAATTGCTACTTGGAACGTCAACTCGATTCGCACCCGTAGTCAGCACGTTGTAGACTGGCTGGGTCAAAATCCAGTCAATGTTCTATGTCTGCAAGAAACTAAAGTGCCAGATGCAGACTTTCCTCGTTTGCCCTTTGAGCAACTGGGCTATCACCTCTACGTATCAGGGCAAAAATCTTATAATGGAGTAGCTCTTCTCAGCTTGGAGCCATTGGCAGATGTCAGCACTGGTTTCGAGCCGATACTGGGAGCTAGTTCTGTAGGGGAATTGGATCAGCAGAAGCGGGTGATTACAGGGGTAGCGAATGGCATCCGCATTGTCAATCTTTATGTCCCCAACGGTGCCTCAGTTGGCAGCGAGAAATATGAATACAAACTCTATTGGCTGAAAGTCCTGCGGGAATACTTGCGATCGCTTCTAACAAAACAACCGTCAGATATATGTATTTCAGGTGATTTCAACATTGCTTTAGAAAACCGAGATCTTCACAACCCGGATGCCTCAAAAGGGCAAGTTATGGCAACTGATCTGGAGCGTCAAGCTTTGAAAGAAATTCTCGAATTGGGGTTTGCAGATGTCTTCCGCAAGTTCACTGCTGAAGACGGGCACTTTAGTTGGTGGGACTATCGAGCCGGAGCCTTCCGCCGCAACTTGGGCTGGCGGATTGACCATCACTATCTCACTTCCAAGCTGTACCAACAGGCTAAGAGTTGCACAATTGATATTGCTCCCAGAGCGCTGCCTCAGCCCAGTGACCATACTCCAGTAGTAGTAGAATTCTAGGCTTTAGGCATTAGATTTGAAATAACGCAGCCCAAGTTCAAGATACCAATAGAAATTAAAGGGAGCAGAAATTATGTTTCTAGTCACTGGAGCAACTGGAGGAATAGGTCGCAGGATTGTGCGACAGCTGCGTGAGCGAGACATGTTGGTACGAGCCTTTGTCCGCCTCACTTCTCGCTACAGCGAACTGGAACATCGAGAAGCCGAAATTTTCATCGGCGATTTGCGGCGAGAACAGGATATCCAAAAAGCTTGTCGAGGAGTAAAGTATATCATTAGCGCTCACGGTTCAGATAGCGATGCTTTGGCGCTAGACTATAGAGCTAATATCGAATTAATCGATCAGGCTAAGGCAGTCGGAGTGCAGCACTTTGTGTTTAACTCTGTGTTAGGAGCTGACCGAGGCTATGAGGATGCACCAGTATTTAAGGCTAAGCGAGCAGTAGAAAAGTATTTGCAAGCTAGTGGATTGAATTACACTATTCTGCGACCATCTGGACTAGCATCAAATCTCCTACCGCTAGCGGAACGGTTCCGGCAAACGGGAATTTATCTACTTATAGGCGATCCTAAGAACCGTACTTCGATTGTTAGCACCGATGACTTAGCACGAATAGCTATAGACTCAATCACTGTTTCAGGTGCTCGTAACCAAATTCTGCCAGTAGGAGGACCGGAGATCTTGTTGCGGGAAGACATTCCTCGGATTTTTGGTCGCATCTTTAACCAAGAACCGACTATTGTTAATCCTCCCCTGTTTGTTGTTGATGGGGTGCGCAGCGCAGTAGGATTGTTGAATTCTCAAGCTCAGAAAGCATTGGGAACCTTTCGCACATTGCTGGGCAATGAATTTTTCTGCACGCGAGCGGAAATTGAACAGCTAGAGTCGATATTTAACCTGAAGCTAGAAACCCTTGAGAGTTTCTTGCGCCGCTACCTGGCTGTTTGAGTCAGGAGGTACCGGGATGTGCTAAAAAAGCGGCGTAATTCCAAGTGATGAACTGATTTATGAACAGCGAACAAGATTGCGTTGTCAAAGAGTGAAATAGATCTTAGCTGAGCCATCAAAAAACCTTTCACTATATTTCACTGTGCTGAAAGATTGGTTGACTCGGCTACCAGACAACAAAGGAACGACTTTTGCATCAAGCCCAATTGCTCCTTTGATATTAGTACCTTTTAGCTCGGCACTGCTCAAGTTGCTATTAGTTAAGTTTGCATACATTAAATTAGCATTCCTCAGATTAGCACCCCTCAAGTTAGCTCCTCTCAGGTTAGCACCTCTTAGAATTGCGCCACTTAAGTCAACCCCCTCTAAATTACTATTGCTGAGGTTAGCATAGCTCAAATCAGCATTAACAAGATTTGCATCCTTGAGTTCAGACCCACTTAACCTAGCGCCCTTTAGCTGTGCACCACTCAAATTTGCCTTTGTTAAATCTACCTGACTCAGATCTACATCATTAAGATTGCTTGTACTCAAATTAACTCCAGAAAAATCGCGTTTTTTTGTAGAATGTTGCTTTAATAATTCAACGGCATTCATATCCTCTAACCTCTTAAAGGGGAACAAACAGAGTGGTTGAAAATTGCAGATTTACGGCTATTTCCCTTACATTTAGCGTTGGGAAACAAAGTCATGACAGAAAACAGCTCTTCGTCTACTAGGAGGACAGAGATTTCCTCCCTTGCTGATAGCCAATTACTCTACTAAGTAACTTTATAGCCATGGCTTATAATGCCATAGCCTGATTGGAGACTTTCATACTGTCTTTTTTCGACAGGAAGACACCCAATCAGGTTATAACCCAAGACTCAAACTTTCCATATGTTCATCTCCTTTACGATCGACCGTCAACTACACTGGCGGTCTAAAGATGAACTGGAAAACTCTAGAACAGAGTCAACACAGGTAAGTCCATCAGATATACCGCCAGATGGCTGTGCAGAGGAACCTCCGTTGTAGTTTCCTCAAATGCTAAGCCAATCTGAACACTGACCTGGCTGCTACTACTGCCAGAGCCTTCCATCTTGGATTTCTCCTACGTTCGTATTAACAAGTTTACAAGGCATTTGTGCAATTTTGCACTTTCTTGCGGTTGATTTTGTTTCCAGCTTTTAAACTAGAAGAAGTACGCTCCTTGAATGTATGGTCAATTCCATATCACTCTCAGCTATTGTACTTGCTGGAGGACGTAGTTCTCGTATGGGTCAGGATAAAGCCTTGTTGCCGATTCAAGGCGTTCCAATGCTCCGGCGGGTTTGTGGAGTTGCTCAGAGCTGTACCAGTTCAATTTATGTTGTTACACCTTGGCCGGAACGCTATCAGCATTTGCTTCCGACAAGTTGTCACTTGATCCAGGAAGTTTCTCTACTAGGAGAGAGTAAAGGCGAAGTTTTATCCTCATCCAGCAAAGCAATACCCCTATCCCACGGTCCACTTATTGGGTTTGCGCAGGGACTAGCTCAAGTTCAAACAGACTGGGTTCTTTTGTTGGCTTGCGATCTACCGCGACTACGGGTTGAGGTGTTGCAAGCCTGGGCAGATAGACTACATAGTGTGAGTCAAGATGCTATTGCCTTACTGCCGCGACATGCTAAGGGATGGGAACCCTTATGCGGTTTCTACCGCTACAGTTGTCTACCGACTTTGACAGACTTTATTCATCAAGGTGGTCGATCGTTTCAGCAGTGGCTAACACAACATTCAGTACAACTGCTGCCCCTGCCAGAGAATGACCCAATGTTATTTAATTGCAACACACCTACTGATTTAGAAGCGATAAATCGCATTTTTGTGGGTCCCCTTGAACCCATACTACGGAAGGATGATTTATAAAATACATCTAACTCTGGAGAGATAACATCTGCA
>JAFASY010000194.1 GCA_019244235.1 Chroococcidiopsidaceae cyanobacterium CP_BM_ER_R8_30 | reverse complement strand
TTAAAGCAAGTGCGGAAGAGTTTCTCTAAGAGAGTCAGTTGATGTTGCAATGGTGCTGTCCAGGCATTCAAGATTGTCTCTAGCCGTTCTAGCTCTTTAGAAGGATTAGCGGTGGGAGAAAGAGTTGTGCCTCCTGCTTCTGATTTTCCCAATGCTTGCAACCATTCTTGGACGGGGGAGGGGAAAGCTGGTAGAGGATGAGTATTCATCTCTGCTCGTACTTGAGCATCTATTGTGCTGTCCAAAAATCCTAGTAGCAATTCCTGAGGAGGTATTGGCAAATCTACTGACCATCTCCCCATCTCCGGTTGATAGGTGCGACAAGCAATTGGCATCACCTGGGCAAATTTATCCCAACGAGACGAGTCTACAGCGCTCTCTAGCAGTACTCGCCAATTTGCCATAACAGAGCCATCTACTTCATGATGAAGTGTGGGCAAAAACTTACATCGGCTCAGCAGATCCAAACTCCAGCGAGCAATCTGCGACCAAAAGCGTAAATCTCCTCCCCAAAAGCCATCATCTAAGCTGTCTAGGCCAAGTGGCACCTGTAGCAGAAATTTCATTGCTACTGCAGGTGCCAAACACAACCCCTCAACTCGCCAAGGTTGTAGGTACACGCTGCTATCACCTAAGCGAGTATTAGACAGTAGTTCTACCTGAGATGGCGAGAGGTCTTGCAGTTTCCCTCTTGAATGTACAGGATAAAAAGATAGTTGTTTTGTGTTTTTATTTTCTAGTATATGGGTTGGCAGAGAAATCACTTGGTAAAGACACTTAGTGCGGTCTCTTTCTGCCTCATTCACAACTCCAGCTTGCTGTACTCTATTGACTGATTGACTAATAGAAATATTTTGCGCTTGTAACCATTCTACCAACTCAATCTGCGTCATAGCCAAAGGATGTATTGGCACATCTGGCGAGGATTCAGCAATTGTTAATTGACGCCAAGTCTCGCCCCAAATAAATAAATAGCCTGATTCGGGTTTTAGTATCCAGCTACCATGTAAAACTGCCATTTTTTCAAATCTCAGACTTATGAAAATTTAAATTTTAATATTCAAGTTTATTGCTTCTTGTATCTCAACTTATCATTTACAGAACCTAGACATATTTACTCGTTTTTATTTATTAAGTGTACTTAAGTAACTAGATGTTTAAATATAATTTACTTTTTTCTAATCAAGCAATGCAAGCTATATTAAAGTTAACAGAACCACCTACACCACTTGATAAGTACAATCACTTTCCTATTAAAAGGATAATACTCCAGGAAGCTGAACTGGAGACAACCTCAACAAGAATAGGAGATAACAAGAGCCTTACTTAAGGCAGTCATAACGGCAGAAAAAACCTATCTACAGGATTAACTCATCTCTCAAGAAGACGATACTCAACTCATTGTACAACCTAGTTAGCGAGACCAGGGTCGTCTTGAGTCATTGCTCCATCTCCCTTCTGTCATCCACCTTAAGGCAGCAATAGGGCATAGATGCTAGGATTGCGACAGAGAAAGAAAAGGAAGAAAAATGGTAGAGATTGATAAGTCAATATCCTTTGATGGACGGGATATTCGACTGAAAGTAGGTTTACTTGCTCCCCAGGCGGGTGGGTCTGTTTTAGTACAATCTGGGGATACGGCTGTTTTGGTGACAGCTACCCGTTCTGCTGCTAGAGAAGGCATTGATTTTCTACCTTTAACAGTGGATTATGAAGAAAGACTCTATGCTGCTGGACGGATTCCGGGAGGTTTCCTGCGGCGAGAGGGAAGACCACCAGAAAAAGCAATTCTAACGAGTCGTCTGATTGACCGTCCGCTCCGTCCCTTGTTCCCCCAATGGCTGCGGGACGATCTTCAGGTTGTAGCAACTACGCTCTCAATGGATGAGCTAGTGCCCCCCGATGTACTGGCAGTGACCGGGGCTTCAATCGCCACCATGATTGCTAAGATTCCCTTCCTTGGACCAATGGCAGCGGTGCGAGTCGGTTTAGTAGGGGATGACTTTATTATCAATCCTACTTATTCAGAGATCGAAGCCGGAGACTTAGATCTCGTCGTCGCAGGCTCACCAGAAGGCGTAATAATGATTGAGGCGGGGGCAAACCAGTTGCCGGAACAAGACATCATTGAGGCAATTGACTTTGGCTATGAAGCAGTGCGTGACTTGATCCAGGCTCAGAAGGAGCTGATGGCAGAAATGGGTGTGGAACTGGTGTTAGAAGCCCCACCAGAGTCAGAACCGCTCTTGTCAAATTTTATACGCAATCGGGCTCAAGACTCAATTAAGCAGATCCTGTCGCAATTTGAACTGGACAAAAATAGCCGAGACGCAGCACTGGATGTGGTGAAGGATGAAGTCACAACAGTGATCGCTGAGTTGCCAGAGGAAGATCCAATTCGGGTTGCTGCTGCTGAAAATAGCAAAGTGGTCGGTAACACGTTCAAAGACCTAACTAAGCAGTTAATGCGCCGTCAAATTGTGGAGGAGGGAGTGCGAGTTGATGGTCGCAAACTAGATGAAGTCCGACCTGTTTCTTGTCGCATTGGTCTTTTACCCCCAAGAGTTCATGGCAGTGCGCTATTTAACCGTGGCTTGACTCAGGTGCTATCAGCTTGTACTCTCGGCACGCCAGGTGATGCTCAAGCTCTATCAGACGATTTACAACAGGATCTTGAGAAGCGCTACCTGCACCATTACAATTTTCCGCCTTACTCAGTCGGGGAAACGAAACCACTACGCGCCCCAGGTCGTCGTGAGATCGGTCACGGTGCCTTAGCAGAGCGAGCAGTGCTGCCAGTATTGCCTCCCAAAGAAGAGTTTCCCTATGTCATCCGGGTTGTGTCTGAAGTCCTTTCTTCCAATGGTTCCACCTCAATGGGATCAGTCTGTGGCTCGGTACTAGCATTGATGGATGCTGGGGTGCCAATCTCTAAGCCTGTGAGTGGGGCAGCAATGGGATTGATTAAGGAAGGTGATGAAGTACGCGTCCTGACAGATATTCAAGGCATTGAAGATTTCTTAGGCGACATGGACTTCAAAGTTGCAGGAACAGTTGACGGAATCACAGCCCTGCAAATGGATATGAAAATCCCTGGGTTATCTTTGGATGTTATTGCCAGAGCCGTCAATCAAGCTCGTCCAGCCCGGTTACATATCCTAGAAAAAATGCTGGAAACGATGCCCCAACCACGGACTGAGATGTCACCTTTTGCTCCACGGCTCTTAACAATTAGGGTTGAGCCAGAGTACATTGGCATGATTATTGGACCGGGAGGTAAGACGATTAAGGGGATTACGGAGGAAACTGGAGCCAAAATTGACATTGAAGATGATGGTACAGTAACGATTTCCGCTGTAGATGAGAATAAGGCGAAAAAGGCACGCAACATCATCCAAGGCATGACGCGTCGTCTCAATGAAGGTGATGTTTATGCTGGTCGTGTGACTCGAATTATTCCGATTGGTGCCTTTGTGGAGTTTCTGCCTGGTAAGGAAGGAATGATCCACATCTCTCAACTAGCTGACTATCGAGTGGGCAAGGTTGAGGATGAGGTGGCAGTCGGGGATGAGGTGATTGTCAAAGTGCGTGAGATTGACAACAAAGGACGAGTCAATCTCACCCGTTTGGGCATTCACCCAGAACAAGCTGCGGCTGCCCGCGAAGCAGCCGCAGTGAATCGCTAGCTAGATTTTGGATTTGGGTCAACGTTCTCACTCGTAGGTTCCCTCCTTTAGGAACGTTGACTTTGTCAAAATCAACCGGGCTCAACTGTATTGTTTACTGAACTTTGAGGTAAAGATCGGAGTACCCCACTACCTAGCTCACTGGCGTTGCTGATTTTGAAGTGGATCTACAACGAATTTTTAAGCTTTAAAGCCTCAAATCCACCGCTCATTCAGCAACGCCAGCTCACTAGCGTGGCAAGATCGAAAAACATGGAGATATTGTCATGCCGCTTTCCCCCATATATACCCAGGAGCCTTGGGCAGAAACCTACAGTGAAATTATCGATGTGCGTTCAAAGAGCGAATTTGTGGAAGACCACATTCCTGGAGCGATTAACCTACCAGTGCTCAATGACGCTGAACGCGCTGAGGTGGGAACAATCTACAAACGATGCCCCTTCACAGCCCGGAAAACTGGGGCTGCTCTGGTAGCTAAGAACATCTCTCAGCATTTAGTTGAACATTTTGCAGCAAAAGAAAAGGATTATCGACCCTTGGTGTACTGCTGGCGGGGTGGGCAGCGCTCTAATAGTCTGGCTACGGTGTTGACACAGATTGGTTGGCGAGTCACTGTGATTGAAGGTGGCTATAAGACCTATCGAGCTTATGTGCGTGATCAGTTACAACAATTGTCGGAACAGTTTAACTACCGCGTACTGTGTGGTCTAACTGGTAGTGGCAAAACGCACATCTTAGGGCGGCTGAATCAGCAAGGAGTCCAAGTCCTAGATTTAGAAGCCTTGGCTAACCATCGCGGCTCTCTACTGGGGCAAGAATGGGAGAGTCAACCTTTATCCCAGCCTTCACAAAAATACTTTGAATCCCTACTGCTAGAGCAATTGCGAAGCTTTGACCCCGATTGGCCAGTGTGGGTGGAATCAGAAAGCAACAAAATTGGGCAAGTTTATCTGCCTCAATCGCTTTGGCAAAAGATGAAACAGGCCAGCTGTATAGAAGTTCAGCTACCCATTTCTGCTAGAGTCCAGTTTCTCTTACAAGAATATCCGCACCTCATGACTCACAGTGATGCCTTAAAAGCAAAGCTTGAGCTACTTAAATCGCGCTATGGTTGGCAGAAATTAAATCAGTGGTATCAGATGATTGATTCTGGGCAGTGGGAGATTTTTGTCAAGGACATGATAGAGTGCCACTACGATCCTACCTACAGCCGCTCAATGCAGCGAGACTTTACTCAAGTAGAAAGAGCGCTGCATCTACCGGATTTGTCTGATAGTAGTATCGATAACTTTTTGGCTGCTTTGTTACCTGCTTGCACCTCAGTAAGATGAAGATTTCTCAACGTCACACTTGGCCCTCGACAGTGGCAGAGGCGATCACCATCCAACAACAGCTGAGAGCTGAGGTCATCACGATTGATCAATTGGAAGATGTGCAGTATGTCGCTGGGGTCGATATGGGCTTTGAGGCATCTGGTACCATTAGCCGTGCCGCTGTGGCAGTACTGAGCTTTCCAGATTTGCAGCTCCAAGAGTCAGCGATCGCCCGTCGTCCTACTTCATTTCCCTATGTACCAGGCTTCCTATCATTTCGCGAAATTCCGGCTGTACTAGATGCTTTAGAAAAGGTAAGCCTAATTCCGAACTTAATCTTATGTGATGGTCAAGGGATAGCTCATCCTCGTCGGTTCGGAATAGCTTGTCACCTGGGTGTGATTATTGATATACCTACCATTGGTGTAGCCAAGTCTTTACTAGTTGGTAAACATGAGGAAGTCCCGGAGCAACGGGGCAGTTGGCAGCCGCTTATCGATAGGGGTGAAACGATTGGGGCTGTGCTACGGACACGTCCTAAAACTAAGCCTCTTTACATCTCTAGCGGTCATCGTGTGAGTCTGGCAACAGCAATTGAGTATGTGTTGCAGTGTACGCCGAAATATAGGCTACCAGAGACAACCCGGATAGCAGATAAGCTAGCGTCTGGTTAAAAGAGACGGGATAAGAACAATAAATTATGGCAATTTTATGCTGGAATACTGGAAAAACTTATTTATTGCTGGTCCATTTATCCCACATGGACATTGCTATCTTTGGCAACCAGAGTTGGTATGGCTGCACATTGTATCCGATTCTTTTATTGCACTTGCTTACTATTCAATTCCCCTGACACTAGTCTACTTTGTGCGTCAGCGAGAAGATTTGCCCTTCAACTGGATATTTTTGCTATTTGGTATTTTCATCATCGCGTGTGGTACTACTCATCTTATGGAGGTTTGGACCCTTTGGCACCCGACCTACTGGCTGTCAGGCTTGGTCAAAGCTATAACGGCAGTAGCTTCACTCTACACAGCTCTAGAGCTGATACCACTAGTACCTAAGGCACTTGCTCTCCCTAGTCCAGCACAACTTGAACTCACTAACCAAGAACTGCGACATCAGATCGCTGCACGTTTGCAAGCAGAGGAGGCTTTGCAAGAGATCAACCAAAAGTTAGAAATAAAGGTAAAGAACCGTACTGTCGAACTAGCCAAAGCCAACGAAGAACTAAGAGCAGAAATTGCTCAACGACAGCAGGCAGAAGAAATACAGCGAAAGACACAAAAGCGCTTGAAAACCCTCTCAGGAAAGTTGATCGAAGCACAGGAGGCTGAGCGGCGGCTTATTGCTCGTGAATTACACGATGAAATTGGGCAGGCGTTGACAGCTGTGAAAATTAACTTACAAGCCTTACAGCGTGCGTATGGTGACAAGATAGCCGCGTCAGTGCATGAGAGCATTAATATTGTTGAAGTAGCACTCCAGCAGGTCCGCAGCCTCTCACTCGATTTACGACCCTCATTGCTTGACGACTTGGGACTAGTGGCAGCGTTAAGGTGGTATGTCGATCGCCAAACTAAGCGTGCTGGCATTATTGGGGAATTTGTGGCTGAGCCTTTAGAAACTAAGCTATCAACCAATCTAGAAACCACCTGCTTTCGCATTGCTCAAGAAGCCTTGACCAACGTCATACGACATGCTCAGGCACAACAAGTCACTATCAAATTACAGCAGAGGGAGAATCAACTGTGCCTGGTGATTTGTGATGATGGGATTGGGTTTGATGTCCCAGCAGCACGAGAGCAAGCGACCAAAGGAAGGAGTTTAGGTTTGCTAGGGATGGAAGAACGTACTCTGCTTGTTGGTGGTCAAATCCAAGTTAACTCAATACCTCAACGTGGTACTGAAATTCATGTCCGTCTCCCATTGACCGAGAACGGGGAGTGGAGGAGCTAGGCTCTTGCAGTTTCTCTCTCGCGTCCGCAGAACTAAATCCGCAGAACTAAAGTTGTAGGGTGTAAGGAGAAAACAATGTGTCTACACCTCCTAACTCCTTATAAAGCAGCACTAGACCAAATGACCACAGCTCCGCAAAAGAAGTTGATTCGCATTTTACTGGCGGATAATCACACGCTTGTCCGCACAGGATTACGGGCTTTGCTACAAAATATCGAGGGCATACAAGTTGTAGCGGAAGCAGGAGATGGTCGTGAGGCTCTCCACATGATTGAAGTTCATCAACCTGATGTAGTGCTGATGGATATTGCTATGCCAGAGATGAATGGCTTAGAGGCAACAGCACGCGTGGTGAAGGAACATCCACAGGTACGGGTCATTATTCTTTCTATGCACGCGAATGAAGAATATGTGCTACAGGCATTGAGAGCCGGTGCTGTGGGATACGTACTTAAGGATGCTGGGCTCGATGAGCTTGAGTTGGCACTTAGAGCAAGTGTGCAAGGTGAAACCTATCTCAGTCCAGCAGTCTCCAAGCATGTCATTTCCGAGTACGTGCGGCGAGTCGGTGAGGAGTCTAGTTCACTTAAACAATTAACATCACGTCAGCGCGAAATTTTGCAGTTGATAGCGGAAGGGCGCACCACCAAGGAGATCGCTGATTCACTTTACATTAGTGTGAAAACAGTCGAAACCCACCGAATGCAATTGATGAAACGGCTAGACATTCATGATATTGCTGGTCTAGTACGCTATGCAATCAAAGCAGGGCTAGTATTGCCCGACACCTGACAAGCTTTGGATAAAGCTCAGGGTTTTACGCATCAGATCTCAGGGTTTTCCTGATTGGGTTTTCAACTAGGGTCGCTTAACTTGGATTAAGGAAACACAGTTAGCAGCAACCTACTCTAGCAATCTTCTCCTTGCTAGGGGCTTACCAATTATGCGCATTCTCTTGGTGGACGATAATCTTGCTTTTCTCGAATCGGCTACACGCTTCTTGTCAGAGGAAGCGCAACTGAAGATTGTTGGGCAGCTTCTCTCAGGCAGGGAAGCACTAGAGCAAATTCCACAACTGTATCCAGATTTAGTTTTAATGGATCTAGCAATGCCTGAGATGAACGGGTTGGAGGCAACAAGCTGTATTAAAAAACAGCCAAACGCACCATACGTTGTCATTTTGACACTAAACGATAGCGCTGAATATCGCGCTGCAGCTGAGGCAGTAGGAGCAGATGGCTTAATTTCTAAATCAGAATTCGGTACGAAATTGCTACCCTTAATTTACTCTTTGTTGCCTTAAGGATAGAAACAATAGCAGACTTAATTTCATTAATCTTATAAGAAAATTAACTTATATTTATTATGAATTTAGAAAGAACTAGCGAACAAATCAAGACAGAAATTATAGTGAGGTTTGGTTTCCTACCACCTTTTTTTGAACCAGCAGAACAAACTCCACAGGTATTAGAAAATCTCTGGCAACAGACACTTTCTACATACATAAATAATCCACTTCCGGCTTTATTTAAGGAAAAACTTTCTGCGTATCTCTCTCGCTTCTGTGCAGTTCCCTACTGCATGATTTGTCATAGCTGTACTTTACGCCCTTTGGGGCTGAAGGCAAGGGAGGTGCTAGAGTTACTTGAAACCCCCCCACTAACTACAACAGATGTCGATCGGCATATCAAGTTGCTGGCTGCGCAGCCAGATATTCTCAACCCATGGCCAGAATCAAACTCAAAATTAGAAGAGAGTCTCCTTTACTGTTCAATATTTATTGCCTTACAAGATCAGACAGAACCTTTTCAGAATGAGTTGCGCCGGATTCTAGGACCTGTAAACTACCAACATTTGGTCGCTTTTATTGCATATGTCAAGACATGCCATGTCTGGATGGAAGCCCATCCCGAAATTGCGTATGAAGCAGACAAGCGTGTTCAGGACCATCTCACTGCTTTACTGGAGGAAGAGCCTGCTTTGGCCGAGTTCTTCCACAACTATCAGGCGAAAGTCAAGCGTGAATGCCAGAGTCGGGCTGAACAACTGATTGAGCTTGCCGAGCGGCGGCAAAATGAGCAGATACTGCGACAGCAAACTGAGCGGGAGCGACTTGTAGTGGAGATGGCTCAGCGCATCCGCGCCTCATTGAACTTGGAGGAGATTCTTAGCACTACAGTCTCTGAAGTCCGACAGTTTCTTCAGTCTGAACGGGTTTTCATTTACCGCTTTGAACCAGACTGGAGCGGCTTTGTGGCAGTAGAATCTGTAGAGTCTGGCTGGTCCTCTATTCTAGGAACAAAAATCAAAGACTCCTTTTTTGGAGCAGCAGTTGGTCGTGAACTTTACCATCAGGGTCGAATTCAAGCTACAGCGGATATCTACACAGCAGGTTTATCTAAGTGTCACCTCGATTTACTGACTCGGCTTCAGATTAGGGGGAATCTAGTTGTACCGATTGTGCAAGGGGGACAATTATGGGGATTGCTAGTTGCGAACCAATGCTCAGCACCGCGGCAGTGGCAGCAGTTGGAGATTGACTTGCTCAAGCAGCTGGCAACACAAGTAGAGATCGCGATTCAGCAATCCGAACTTTATCAGCAAGTACAAACTGAATTAAGCGATCGTAAACGATCGGAGGCGAAAATTCGCGAACAGGCGGCGTTGCTTGACATTACAACAGATGCCATTTTCGTTTGCACTTTAGACGATCGCATCTTATTCTGGAATCAAGCCGCCGAGCAGATATATGGCTGGCTGGCAGCCGAAACCCTGGTGCTGAGTCCTAAGGAGCTTGTAGCGTCGGAGACTCTACCTCAACTTGAACAGGTACAGAAAACCGTTATTGCGACTGGCAAGTGGCAAGGTGAGCTGCATCAAGTGACCAAATCCGGCAAGGAAATTTTGGTTGAAAGCCGGTGGATACTAGTACGAGACGAAGCAGGGCAACCAAAATCTATCCTGATCGTTAATACTGACATCACCGAAAAGAAAAAACTTGAAGCGCAGTTTCTCCGCACCCAACGTTTAGAGAGCATCGGCACCCTCGCTAGCGGCATTGCCCATGATCTGAACAATGTACTCGGACCAGTTCTGATGATTGCGGAACTATTGCAGGAAAGAATCCTTGATGAGCGGAGTCAAGTACTGCTACAGGAACTAGAGGTGAGTGCAAAACGTGGGGCTAACTTAGTCAAGCAAGTGCTGTCGTTTGCCCGAGGGATGGAAGGTAAGCGCACGATAGTGCAAGTTAAACATCTTCTTTTAGAAATCCAGCAAATTGCTAAGCAGACATTTTCCAAGGCAATCGCAATTTATACGGATATACCATCTAATCTTTGGACTGTCTCTGGAGATGCAACTCAACTGCATCAGGTTTTAATGAACTTAGTCGTTAACGCTCGTGATGCAATGTTAGATGGTGGGACATTGAGAATTTGTGCTGAAAACTTGTTTATTGATGAGAACTACTCCCGGATGCATCTAGAAGCTCAGGTTGGTCCCTATATTGTCATCACTGTCACGGATACGGGCATGGGCATTCCACCCGAAATCCTGGAAAGAATTTTTGAACCATTTTTCACGACTAAAGAGGTAGGCAAAGGCACGGGGCTAGGTCTTTCAACTACGCTTGGTATTATCAAAAGCCACGGTGGTTTTATCAATGTTTCCAGTCAAATTAGAAAAGGTAGCCAGTTTAAGGTGTTTTTACCAGCAGCATCAGCAACAGAGATCTCACAGATGGAAGACATAAAACTGCCTAGAGGACAGGGAGAGTTGATCTTGCTTGTAGATGATGAGGTTGCTATTAGAGACACAACCAAAGCATTGTTGGAAGCCCAAAATTACAAGGTGATTTTAGCTAGCAATGGGATTGAAGCAATTGCAATGTATGCTCAGCATAAGAATAAAATCAACGCTGTGTTGATGGATATGATGATGCCGGACATGGATGGACAAACAGCCGCCTGCATACTACAGAAAATTGACCCACTTGTCCCAATTATTGCTGTTAGTGGACTTACATTAAGTGATAAGATGGGCGTTGCTGTGAGTGCTAGTATTAAAAGTTTTTTATCTAAACCTTACACAGCGCAGGAATTATTGAGAACCTTAAAAGAGTTGATCGAAGTTCAATCACCTATATGTAAGTAATCCTCACAGAATCAGGCTTCCTCATGCCTCGTAAAATGCCAGAGCTTTTTCACGTTCGCTCACACCCCACACCCTGTTCTCGTCAGAATAGGCAAGTTTACAGAAAAATTTGAGCGATCGGAGCGCTAAATCCTGGTAGCAAGGGTGAGGTCAGGGTGTCTCCTTCAAGGAGGGTAGCAGCGAGTTGGAGTTGAGCATCTGAACGACGATAAATTTCTAGGGTTTTCAATTGCCAGTTGACAATCCAATATTCCTGAACTCCGTACAGAGAGTAAAGCTTGAGTTTAACTTCTTTATCCTGCTGCTCGTTGAGCTCACCAGGGGAAAGGACTTCAACCATCAACTCAGGAGCAACAATCAGGTGCCCTGCCTCATCAATGCCATTGGCAAGACGTTTCCGACTAATCCAGATGACATCAGGAATCACCGCATTCGTAGGGGAGAAAATAACTCCTGGAGCCTGAAACGGTTCGCCGAGCTGGGTTTGCCTAGACCAGATTTGCAATTCTACGTGGATGTTACCGCCTGCACCTTGATGGCGAATGTGGGGAGCACGGGTCACAAACAGTTCTCCATCAATAATTTCATAGCGTTTCCAACCGCCATCATCAGGTATGGCATTGAGATCTCGAATTGTCCAGTGGAGAGAGTTGGAAATCATAAGGATAACCGCTGAGCTTGCCTTTAAGTGTAGTAGAGTTGCCAACGCGCCACTACTAAGCGAATCTCATCATAACTGTAGCTTTGTCCCAAATGTTCGTAAATACTTTTAAGCGAGTTCAAACCAACAGCTTGGATCGCTTGTAAGATTGACTGTTGTCGTTCTGGAGCTACTAGTTGGTCTAAGTCCACTGGCTGATTTCGCTCAATCAACTGAGCCAAATGCCCCGTAATTGTGCTGGAATGTAGTTGGCGCTTTTGAGCAATTTCCTCCACATTACAACCTTGCTGATATAACTCTAGAGTTAGAGATAGAGTGTCTGATAGACGAGGGGAGTTGTGTTCTTGACAATAAGCTTCGATCTCGTTAACGAACTGAGAGCCATACTGGGCTAATTTATGGCTACCTACTCCCGGAATCTTGCCAAAGTCCTCTAGGCTTTGGGGTCGCAGGTTAGCCATCTGCTTTAAGCTGGAATCTGCAAAAACCACGTAGGGAGGGACAGACTGCTTGTCAGCTATCTGTTTACGTAAGCTACGTAATCTCTGAAATAACCTCTCTGCATCTTCAGCCCTGATATCTTGCTTATCTTCTACCACTGGCTTTGATGCAGTTGGGACGGCAATATAGACAGAACGTTGCCGTCGCATGACTTCCCAACTGAGGGCATTAAGCTTCAAGACAGGATAACCATCGCTAGTTTGAGCAACTAAACCTTGATGCAAGAGCGATCGCCCCAAAAGCCGCCATTCCTCGGCACTCTTATCCTGACCAATGCCATGAGTAGAAAGGTTGTGGTGTCCGTACTGCAAAATTCTCTGATTTTTCGAGCCACGCAATACCTCGATGATGTGGTTCATCCCAAACCGTTCTTTACAACGTGCTACACAGGAAAGAAACTTCATTGCCTCTAGCGTCCAATCATGTAGTGGTTGGGGATAGAGGCAGTTATCACAGTTGCCACAATTGCCCTCAATTCGTTCCCCGAAATAGCCTAGTACTATAGCGCGGCGGCAATCCGTGCCTTCAGCATAGTCAAGCACCTGCCGCAGTTGTTGTCGCGCTATCCGCTGTTCTTTAGGATCAGATTTTTGGTCTATTAAATACTCTATTGTCTTAATATCACCATAGCCAAATAAGAGCGTACAAAGGGCTGGTTCCCCGTCCCTTCCCGCCCGTCCTGATTCCTGGTAATAGCTTTCTAGGGTGCGGGGTAAGTCGTAATGAATCACGAACCGCACGTCTGGTTTATTAATGCCCATGCCAAAGGCAATTGTTGCCACCATCACTTGCACATCGTCACGGATGAAACGGGTTTGATTTTCTACTCGTTCTGCATCACTCAATCCCGCATGGTAAGGCAGCGCGGCAATACCATCTTGTTTCAGCTTCAACGTGACTTCATCAACTTTGCGACGGCTCAGGCAATAGACTATGCCTGAACCCTCTGTCCGTTGAATGAGTTTTAGCAGTTGTTTGTAGCTCTGTTTCTGCTTGGGCTGAACTTCGTAGTAAAGGTTAGGACGGTTGAAGCTGGCGATATGGATACTAGGTTGTGCCAAAGCCAGTTGTTGAATGATGTCTTGCCGGACGCGATCTGTTGCTGTGGCAGTCAGTGCTATTGTGGGAACATCTCGGTAGCGTTGGCGCAAAAAGCGCAATTGGCGATACTCTGGGCGAAAATCATGTCCCCACTCGGAAACGCAGTGAGCTTCATCAATTGCAAAAGCCGAAACACCAATTTTTTCCTTGATAAGATCTAAGAATGGCAGAAATCTTTCACTTAGTAAGCGCTCTGGTGCAACGTAGAGCAGCTTGATTTGGCGCTCTAGGATTTTTTGTTCGCGATCGCGCACTGCCTTGGAGTTGAGACTACTATTTAGAAACGTTGCTCCAATTCCATTATCTCGCAGTGCTTCCACCTGATCTTGCATTAAGGCCATCAGCGGCGACACGACAATTGTCAAGCCGGATTGCAGCAATGCTGGTAGCTGAAAACACAAAGACTTACCCCCGCCAGTCGGCATAACAACCAACTGATCTCGATTCTGAAGCGCTTGTTCAACAATTTGCTGCTGTCCAGGACGGAAGGCATCATAGCCAAAATAATGTTTAAGCGCCTGCTCTAGAGAGTGAAACTGAGCCATGATTGACTGGTTTAGGTGGGAGGCAAGTCTAATGTACATCCACTATATTACTTATTGGCGTGTTACTAGTATTTTTGTACTAATTAGCCGCTGATCGGACTGCTAGTATAACTATGTATACTTCTCAGGCATCCTCTACACCTCTTTATAACTTTTTCGGCTAATTGACATAGGGTAATTGCACGCGATACATCATGATTTAACAGTGATGTATGTTCTGCAAAATGCAAAGTTTTTTGAATACTCGGCTCTATCTATATAAGGAGAGATGGACATGGATGGCAGCTTGATCGTATCTAACATCCTGAATCCACCAGTCCTGTTTTTCTTTTTGGGCATGACTGCTGTTTTCGTTAAGTCTGATTTAGAAGTTCCCCCACCTGTCCCCAAACTCCTCTCGCTGTATCTACTGTTTGCAATTGGATTTAAGGGCGGAGTAGAACTAGTTAAAAGTGGGATTACTCAGGAAGTTGTCCTAACACTCTTAGCCGCAATACTGATGGCATGTTTCGTTCCAATTTATACCTTTTTTATTCTGAGGTTGAAGCTGGACGAATATGATGCAGCGGCGATCGCTGCTACATACGGCTCTATTAGTGCTGTTACATTCATTACTGCAAGTGCGTTTCTGAATGAACTTGGCATTAATTTTGATGGCTATATGGTCGCCGCCTTAGCTCTTATGGAATCTCCTGCGATCATTGTAGGTTTGATCCTGGTGAATCTATTTACAGGTAAGGAGAAGCGTGAGTTTGCCTGGTCTGAAGTACTGCGAGAAGCCTTCCTTAACAGTTCGGTTTTTCTCCTAGTCGGTAGCCTGCTGATTGGCCTCTTGACTGGAGAACATGGCTGGCAGGTTTTGGAACCCTTTGCTCAGGGACTGTTTTACGGCATACTCACCTTCTTTTTGCTTGACATGGGGCTGGTTGCCGCTAGAAGAATTAAAGACTTGCAAAA
>JAFASY010000181.1 GCA_019244235.1 Chroococcidiopsidaceae cyanobacterium CP_BM_ER_R8_30 | reverse complement strand
TACATATTTTTCGTTTGGAAGTAGTAGCTAATAAACTTCTCTTCCTTTGGAGTTCACTGCAATCGCTCTGCTAAATGATCGCCCACGCGCAGCGCATTTGCCATAATTGTTAGGGTTGGGTTAACCCCAGAATGGGAAGGGAAAAAGCTACTGTCGACGACATAGAGATTATCAACGTCGTGCGTGCGACAGTCGAGATTTAGCACAGAAGCTTTGGGGTCAGAGCCAAAGCGACAAGTGCCACACTGATGACCCACCCCTTGAATGGGAATATTATTCCGGGGGTAGATGCTAAAGGGAATGACATGTTTAACATCCCGATTTGCCCCTTTAAGAACTGAGGTCCACCTATGAACGAGACGCTCGGCAGCTTCGGTATTATTTACCGTGTAGTCTAGATGAATTTTATCTTTAACGATACGAACGCGGTTATTCGAATCGGGTAAGTCTTCGGTTTGCAGCCACCAACCGACTGATCTTTCTGCAACAAGATGTAATTCCCACTCAGGAACCAGTTTGAGATAGGGTGCTAATAGGGGTGGTGCTTCTGCTGGAATCATATCTGCCACAACATTCCCGCTATTTTGCACCATACCCATGGGAAAAGGAAAGTCAGGTTCTCCCCAGTAAAAATCGTTGACCGCAATAGTCTTTTGAAACGTAGCGCGATTAGGTTCTAGCCCCAACGCCAGAAGCGCAATTGCCTGATGTTTCATAAAGTTACGCCCTACCTGATCGGAGCTGTTTGCCAGTCCGTTCTGATGCTGGTTGTTTGCAGAACGCAACAGCAATGCAGCAGAATTGATAGCACCACATGCCACCACGACAATGGCCGCCGAGAAGTGGTGCAACTCTCCATTAACACTCGTTTCGACTGCGGTCACTTCTTTCCCAGATGCACTTGTATGCAGCTTAAGAACTTTGGCATTTGTGATGAGCGTTAGGTTAGGGTAAGCGTCAAGAGCAGGACGCATGGCATTCACTTCAGCGTCGGCTTTTGCATGTACAAGACAAGGATAGCCATCAAAGGTATCACAGCGAATGCAAGGACTCTTGGTGCGCTCTGCCTCGTTCAGCTTCAGTCCCAACGGTAGGTGGAAGGGGTAGTAGCCCAGTTCGCGAATGCCGTCGGCGATCACCTGCATATCTTTTTCATGGCTTACGGGAGGATATGGATACGAGGCACTACAAGGCGGTTCAGTTGGATCTTTACCTCGCTCTCCGTGAACTTCATATAGCTTTTCTGCCTGGGTATAGTAGGGTTCAAAGTCCTGATACTTCAGTTCCCAAGCGGGTGAAATGCCACCTTTGTGAATGACTCGCTCAAAATCTCGCTCCCGCAAGCGTAGCAATGATGCGCCATACAGCTTAGTATTTCCGCCCACCCAATAGCCTGTCTGAGGACGGAATGTCCTACCACTTCGGTCATACCAGTCTTCGTCAGCGTGATAACGTTCCTTTTGGTAAACTTCTAAAGCGCTCCAGTTAGCTTTTTCCCTAGGTAAAAAGTCACCCCGCTCCAGCACCAAAATTTTCCTCCCAGTTGGTGCCAGCCAATGTGCTAGTGTTCCTCCACCCGCTCCCGTACCAATAACGATTAGGTCGTAGTGTTCGGTGACATTCATTCCGTGAAGGCTCCAAAGTTTGTTTAGCCTCTATCCAGTAAAAGCTGCTGCACAGTGATTTTTCAACAAAAAGCCCCAAGTAGCTATTGGCTTAGCAGTATAAAAAACTTGTATAGATAGATGCCTGGGCCCAGGCTATTGCTTTAAATTCAAAATAACATCTATCTAACGACCTAATAGTCATTTCTGTCTAACGAAAGACTTTGCTTTCATTTCAATTTTATGGTTAAAGGTGTTTAATCATACTATACATGCTCCACATTGAAGCTCCTTGTTCTGGAAACACGACTCACTTATCTAGCAGATTAGTCTCATTCAAAATAGCGTTGTTAAATTAATCTGACAAAGCATTTTTATTGAGAATGAGACAGATGTTGATAATGGAAAAACATTTTCAGCTGCTGCTAGACAAGTGATTTTTTAAAATTAGCTTGGATTGGTTAATAATCTGCAATAATACCCTTTTAAAAACCAAGTTAAATATCTATGGCAGAATTTATCGAGATCTATAATGAGCGTTTCCACTCACTCTTGCGACCTGGTGCCTCACTGCAAAAAATTGCTAACAATGCGGTTCACAGTGAAGGTCCTGTTTACTTCTACGAAGATGACAGTGTTGTGTGGAGCGATGCCCATGGTAATCGCTTACTGCGCTGGAGCGCTGATGATGGAGTAAGCATTCTGCGAGATCCCTCTGACTATCAAAGCGGGAATTATCGCGATCAAGAGGGGCGTCTTGTCGCCTGCTCATCAGGCAACCGCGCAATTATACGCCGCGAATATGACGGTCAGTGGAGGGTTTTAGTAGACTCTTACCAGGGTAAACGCCTCAACAGCCCGAACGATCTGGTTGTGAAGAGTGACGGCACAATCTGGTTTACTGACCCGCCATACGGCATTACTCAACCAGATCAGGGTTATGGCGGCAAGCAGGAACAACCCGGAAGTTTCGTGTACCGCTTTGACCCAGCAACTGATGAAATCGATGCTGTTGTGACAGACATGGTGCGTCCCAATGGACTTGCCTTCAGCCCTGATGAACAGCTCCTGTATGTGTCGGATACAGCTGCCTTCAATATTCCTCAAGGACCTCATCATATCCGCGTATATGAGGTTGTGAATGGTCGGCATGTTACCAACGGTCGTGTATTTGCAGTTATCGATCCAGGGCAACCAGATGGGCTGCGGGTGGATGAACATGGTAATGTCTTTACTAGCTCCCAGGATAGTGTGCAGGTGTACGCACCCGACGGCACCCGTTTGGGAAAAATCTTAGTGCCAGAGACATGCGCTAACCTTACATTCGGAGGGCAGGAACGCGATCGCCTTTTGATCGCAGCAGGCAAATCCTTATATGCCATTGACCTCAACACTCATGGCGTGCAGCAGCCTTGAAGGTACGATTGACAAATTTTTTTCTAACTTACAGATTGTGTGGAAGAGGTTTTAGATCATTAGCCAAATTCAGCCAGCAAGGGTTAAACCTGAAATGATTTACAGATTTGCTATCGGCTTCGCACTCTCGTTTTTACTCGCCACTACTAATCCCTTATTAGGTCCACATTTAATAAGTGCAGTTAATGTGACTTACCCTGGTGGAGCCCCAGGCGCAGCGCTTTTCCTCCTAAGAGCTAGTGTTGGCGTGTTATTTCTGCTGCATGGTTACCCGAAGATCACACATCTTCGACAGTGGGCTAATTCTCTGCATATGCCAGTCTTTCTTTGCTTTCTATCAGCATTGTCTATGTTGCTAGGCGGCATTTGTCTAATTTGTGGATTCCTTACATTAGTATCGAGCGTAGCAATTTTAGGCTCGATGGCGTTTGCAATGTTTTTAGAGATTTCTCAAGGCTTGCCTTTTGTTGCTCGCGATCCATACTTAATTCCGCCCGATCAATATAAGGGTCCAAAAGGACAGGGTGAACCGCCCAGCTGGGAAAAGGCGTTTATTTACTGCGTCATGCTGATTACGCTGGCACTTTTAGGCCCCGGTGCATACTCGCTGGATGCTTTAATTTTTGGATAATGAGCGTTACTGCTCTAGGACTTGATGGATGCGTCGCTCTAAACGTTCAAGATCTAGCCCTCCTTCATCACGACTGATACGGCGCACGGTGGCATTGACATTGCCCAGGTCAACCAATAGGTCTTGCAAAATTTCCTGCTGCTGACGTGCTTGGGTGACTTCACGCGGCTCCTGTACAAGGTCGCGCACAATGGTGTCTTCAGCTCGTGAAGCCACAATTGGATCGGTTTGCCCCTGTACATGAACAAAAGTACGCCGTCCTGGTCCCCGCTCTTCTTCAATCGGTACCACTGCTGTTACCTGGTCAGAGCGAACATATTTACCAAATCCTAAATGGACTAGTACTGCTGACTGTATTCTCACTGCTGTTTATGGTTTAATTAACTACTTACTATTATAATTGTGCACGTAAGCTTGCCTTGACTATAAACCGAGCGGATTCTACCCGATCTATGGTCGGCTTTCTGCTCTAGTTTTGACGAAGTCAACGCAGCTCTCGGCGTGCCACGCAAAAGAGACGTTGACTAAAGTCGCTTGAAAATCCTCGCTCTATCTTCATACTGAGCCCGACAAAACTTGTAAATAGGATGAACCTACTGATAGTATCTATTACTACTCAGGCCCCATCATCGACCCAAGTAGAAATCGGTCGCAGAATTGTAGGAATTTCTAGTTGAGATCGCGGAAACTCTAGAATAGTTTCTCGAAAACCAAGATAGCCAGACTCGCTAAAAGATAGCAGCATCCTAGAAAATGCTAGCCAAACTTCTGACTCATATTCCCAGTCACGATAGCGAGAGGCTTTGCCAGCGATTGAACGTAGTGCCCAGAAATAACTGTTTCGCACCACTGAACCTCCCTTTTTAAGCTCCGGCAAATCCTCATGGTTGAGAAAAAGAACCATGTTCTCAATTCTGGCTCTCATCAAGTTAGCCTCAATCTGTATATTATTCTCTAACTCAGCTAAATTTGTCCAAAGTCTAAGAAAATATATGTATAGTAGCTAAAAATGTAGTGGATGGGTTGGTATATTGCTAGGACGCTTATTCATGGCAGTATTAAAAGACAAAGATACCCTCCTAGATTCGGGCTTGGGTATTCTTAGCACATTTATGATTTTTATTATGTGGCTAGGCAGTTTCGTAATACTTAGTTACGTCAATGTTGCTAAGCTCCCAGTTATCTTGGTTCTAATGGCTGTATTCGGCAGGACATTTTTACATACAGGACTGTTCATTGTAGCGCACGACGCTGCACATGGAGCAATACTTCCCTATCGTAAGATTAATCATCTCATTGGTGCTCTAGCGATTACTTTTTATGCCTTATTATCTTACAAAAAGTTTGTAGAAAACCACTGGAAGCATCATATTTATGTGGCTAGCCCCGACGATCCAGATTTCCATAATGGTAAGCATAAAAACCCAATTGCTTGGTATGTAAGGTTCATGTTGGGCTACTTGGATTGGAAACAGAATCTAGCTTTAACTGTTTTGATGACTATTATATTTCACAGTTTGAGACTAGGACTACATATACCCGGGATGAACCTAGTTTTATTCTGGGCACTGCCATCGTTGCTCAGTTCAATACAACTGTTTTACTTTGGTACATTCCTACCACACCGACAACCTAAAGAGGGATACACTAACATTCATTGTGCCAAGAGTAGCTATTTTCCGTGTGTGTGGTCATTTTTTACCTGCTACCACTTTGGCTACCATTGGGAGCATCACGAATATCCTCACATACCATGGTTCAAATTACCTTCTGCGCGTAAGTTGCCTCAGCAGGTATGATGGATGATAGAAATTTTGCCTTCAAGCCTTATACGCTGTCTGGTAGGTGCTAGAACGCTTGCCGAACCAACTGTAGCGGTTATCGCGGATTTGCTCGTAAGTGCGATCGCCTACCCACTTGAGTCCAGGTAGTGATTGGTAAGCCGAGACGAATACATCACCCAACGGCAATAGCCGTCCAATTTCTTCAGCT
This sequence comes from Chroococcidiopsidaceae cyanobacterium CP_BM_ER_R8_30, assembly GCA_019244235.1. Taxonomy (GTDB): domain Bacteria; phylum Cyanobacteriota; class Cyanobacteriia; order Cyanobacteriales; family Chroococcidiopsidaceae; genus JAFAVL01. The sequence goes on along the minus strand of JAFASY010000181.1, from coordinate 39,715 downwards.
GCTGCACTACCTTGCCATCGACGTTCAGGAGACTCAGTATCAATCAAAATTATTCCTAGTTCACAATTTTGGGGCGTAATGCTCCAGCGCTTCAGCGTTTGCTCATCTTGCATAGGAGCATATCGAAACCTTTTCCCTTGGTCTAGATTTTCCAAGAGTTGGACTAAAGAGGTGCAAAGATTGCAGTTGCCATCGTAGATGACGTAGTAAGTCATATTGTCTACTTTCAACACGAAGAAAATATACTTTCTATTTTCCAACATTCTTTTAGAATTTTCAAATTAAATAATGTAGCTTGACAAGAAGGGGCGGTAAGTAGCTAGAGGGTGTTATGCACTTTTCGCGGCATTTGTCGCTCCAATTACAGCACTATTGCTAACTAAAATTTTCGAAATATTGTAATGTGAGTCTATTGTTAATTCTCCGCTAAGGTATGAATAAACAGTCCTTAACTTTTGTCGAAGGCTTTATCTCGTTTCATGAGCATCAAGTATGGTATCGCATTGTTAAACCGAACCAAGAAGAATCTAGCAAATTACCCCTGTTATGTCTTCACGGAGGTCCAGGAATCCCGCACGATTACTTAGAACCTTTAGAAGCGATCGCGTACATGGGAAGACGAGTTATTTTCTACGCTCAGCTAGGATGCGGAAATAGCGATCGCGCAAGGAACGCAGATCTATACTCAATTGATTTATTTAAGGATGAACTCGTAGCCATTCGTAGCGCGTTGAACTTAGAGCAGATTCATCTTTTTGGACAATCATGGGGCGGTTGTTTGGCACTGGAGCATGCCCTTTCTCAAGCAATGGGTTTAGCAAGTCTAGTTTTGGCTAATACGCCTGCTAGTGTTCAACAATTTGTGAATGAAGCTTATGGCTTGATGAATAGCTTACCCGAAGATGTGAAAGAGATCATTCACCAACATGAAACCGCAGGTACAACCCAAGACCCAGAATATAAACAGGCAATCGAGGTCTTTAACCATTGTTTTCTCTGTCGTTTAGACCCTTGGCCGAGTTGTTTAACTAGCGCGTACAGCAAAGCAGGTATAGAGTTTCGGGGTGCTGGCAAAATCATTAACTGGAATGTTGAAAACCGCTTGAGTGAAATTTTTGTACCAACACTGCTGCTTTCTGGTCAATACGATCAAGTCACTCCAGCTTGCATCGAACAATTAAAGCAAGGAATTTCTGATTCAGATTGGGTATTGTTTGAGAACAGTTCACATATGCCCCACTTGGAAGAAACAGAAAGATTTCTGCAAGTACTGGACGAATTTCTGAATCGAGTAGAATACGATCGCAATTACCCTCGATAGCAATAGTTATGGCTACCTTGGGACAACGGTAAGCGCAATACATTACGCCTGCGAATGAGCAAACATGGACAACCCTAGCTCCTAACTCCTAGTCTTTTTAAAAGATAGTATCTTTAAGGTAAGTATATTACCTTAAAGTAGCTACTTGTCTTACTTACTTTATACCTACTAAGCTTTAAGTAAACCTCAAATAAAAGTTTGAAAAAATAGATTTTATGCTAAGTAAGTGAGGTGCCAAATATGAGCCAAGATACCATTAACCTAATACACGATAGACATGCACGCGGACATACAAAACTCGGCTGGCTTAACAGTTACCACACATTTTCATTTGGAGGATTTCTAGATCCGAACCGCATGGGCTTTCGCTCTCTACGGGTGATTAATGATGATCATGTCATTCCTGGTGCTGGTTTTACTACCCACAGCCACCGCGACATGGAAATTATTACCTATGTGCTAGAAGGAGCCCTAGAACACAAAGACAGTTGATTGCAGCCAAAGACGGGCGAGAAGGTGCTATCACAGTCCAGTAAGAGGGCGATCTGTATGCTTCTGTTCTAGAGCCAGATGAGCAAGTATCCTATCACTTGCGACCCCATCGTTATGCCTGGATACAGATAGCGCGAGACAGAGCCACATTGGACGGCAATTTGCTGAGAGAAGGTGATGGGGTAGCTGTAAGTAAGATAGAAGAGTTGGAATTTAGTACTGATGTCGGAGCGGAAATATTGCTGTTTGATCTAGCATGAGGAGATAGGGATTGAGCTGAACTCCTTGTAAAAGTGAGCTATAGATATCACTCTACTAATAGAGACAGCTTAGCGGGGTGCTTACAATTCAGAGGCAGAAGACCGACTGAATGCAGGTGACAGGTAGGCAACCAGAGCACCTATAAGGAAGCCAGTAAAGTTACGCATCAAGGGCAACCATTCTGAAGTACGTGTCACCACTGGTCCAACTCCGAAAGCAAAAAATAAGATTCCCCATAGAGGTGAAAAGATCAAAGCCCACTGCCAAGCAACAATCTGTCCTTCACGCCGGGGATGAGCCGCAAATCCACAAATAATTCCACCAACCACTGAACTAACGAGAGTAAGAATCCATTGCTCTCGTGGGAGTCCTGGCACAACATTGCAACCGCCCTGGCGTAAGCAGGTTTCTATTGATGCCAATGATTGCAAGATGGATTGGTCTTCGCCTTCCTCTCGTACAAAGTAAAGATTCCCGAAGCGCGTTTGCAACTCTACCCAAAAAGTCCGAGGTAAGAGCTTGTAAACGTCGTCGCCAACATTGAAGTTAAGAATATTGCCACCACGGGAATCAGCAACAAGCAGAATGCTTTTATCATCTAGATCCCAGAAGTCTTTCACTGCTAAACCGGGTGTGCGGTCGTACTGAGTCAAGACTCGCAGTTTCCAGCCTGTTTCGGTTTCAAATTGCTCTAGCTCTTGGACAAGGCGTTCTTCTTGAATGCTGGTGAGGGAGTTGGCTAGGTCGATGATTGGGGTTTGAGTGTTGGGGAGTAAGTCGGGGTTGTTATAGGCTAGTGCTGCTGAGGGCAGCAGAGTCCAGATTGAACTAGCGAGGAAAAACAAGAAGATTAGAGATACCAGAAGTCGTCGCCAAAGAAAACGTTGCATGGATGATTCTATAGAAATCTCAAAATTGGACGCGTAAGAAGTGATAACTGTAAAGAGTAGACGAAAAATGATACTTCTTTACATTTATTTACTTTAATCTAATCTAGCTGACCTTGGTACTGCGATGGCTGAAACGCATCAGTGCCAAAATCAGCGCTACGCCCACTAGCGCCCCACCCAAGTGCGCGATGTGATCTATTCCGTCATGATTGCCTGTCTGCTGGAATTCAAAGATGACTTGCTGGATGACAAATTGTCCGAGAATCAAGACTTCAACGATCTTCCGCCAATTCCAACTCAACCTAATCAAGACGCTGACCATGAATAAGCCAAAAACCGCGCCTGAAGCTCCGAGCGAATATCCATCCCCGCTACGAAATAGCCAACTCATCAGGTTTGCGCCTAAACCGCAAACTAAGTAAGAGCTGATAACTCCGAAGGCTCCCTCTTCTTCCTCCACTAACTTACCAAAGATGTAGAGGAAAAAGAGATTTCCTGATATGTGTACCCAACTAGCATGGCAAAACATGGCAGTGAAGAACTGGTACCATGCTGGTGAGGATTGATTAAGGTATAAGTTATGAATCAGACCGATGCCTAGCAGGTGGTCAGCAATGAACACCGCTAAGTTAATCACGATTAGGGTAAAAACACCGTCATATCGGTTCTTGCGATCGGTCTTCAATACATTGTCTAACATGTTTGCTCCTACCCGTCTTTAATCTTCCCGCTCAAAATCCTCGGGCTCAGGCTGAAAATGAGGGTTGTCACTGCTTAGCTGACGAGAGTCTTCAAGGTAGCGATCGCGATACACCAAAGGCTCAACGCGATTCTCATCAAAACTTGCCTGCTGCAACCTTGACGATCTCATTCTTCTTTGACTAGGCGAGAGACGTTCGCTCTTAGGACGAGTAGAGGGTGAACGAGTCAAGCTACTCCAAGCTGCTTTGATACCGACAAAAACGCTTTTAGTAGTGACTTGTGCTTTTTGTGCCTGTTTTTTAGCACCATCAAGGCTTTGGTCTACTTGTTTAACAATTTGACCAGCGCTCTTCACTCCATCGCTGACATCATCTGTTAGATCGCTAATCTCCATTCCAGTCAGGCGAATAGCTTCCAGGGTTGGTGGCAACTCCCGCCGTAGGGTATCAACCAATTTTTCGATACTGCGAGCTGCCCTCGCTATCTCCTGGAAGGCAGGCAAAGCTGCTACTAAAAATACAGTGAGGCTGAATGCAACTAACAAAAATGATAGTCCAAGCCAAAATATGGGGTTAGTCATGGCATGCAGCCTATAGGCGATCCAAAAGGGGTGGGGGGGAATCTGGGGGAACTTCAGCACCTGTCGTTCCCCGGTTCAATGTCTGGCTCTCGCGCTGGGAAGCATCTACCCCAGCCGCGATCGCTTCCCGCAGTCGCTCTAGGGTTTCATCCCAACTACGTAGCGCAGATTCAGAAAGCCGATCTGCCTGGATTTGAACGCTTGTTGATAAATCTTCTGCCAATTCTGGTAAAGCATTAGCAGATTTCTTCAGTATCTGCCGTGTTTCCTGACCAGTACGCGGAGCCACCAGTAAACCAGTCAAAGTACCAATGGCAGCACCCAGCAATACACCGCCGATAAAGACTCCAGAACGATTGTTAGACATCTCGTAGTCTCTCCTTACACCTATTCTAATCAGGTTACTAGCCATTATCTTGGTATTTATTGATTAGGATATCCAAAAACTCTGCCTCAATATGCTTTCTTGAGCTTGCGAGAGCGTAGCCAAGGAGTTGCCTCCGGCTGCCGCTTTGAGTTCTAGCTCAATAGAGACTTCTAGGAAACTGCTCTCACTTGTATTTTGCTAAAGACTTTTGGAAAAGTTGTGTTCGTCTTGTGCGAACAAACTGTTGCCAAATTCGCTGTCCCAGACCAATCAGAGCTAAAACCTGACGTATTCGTTGGAGTTGTGGTCTTAGTTGCTGCTGCTTTTGCCTCAGTTGGCTAACACCTACTTGCCCTTTTGTAATAGCATTCGGTGCTTTATGTAACACTACATTGATGCTACGCTCATATGCCAAGATTTTATCTGCTACTTGCCCAATTGGTCGTCGCAGCCGCCACACTCGCCAAGCTGCGTAAAGAAGTATCAAGGCTAAAGCTAAGTTAAATAAGACCACAAATATTAGCATTGCTGATATTTTCTTTTTTCAGCTTGCAGTAGTCTTTCTATTGTAATGTTATTAACCTCATTAACCGAACAGTTGCTAGCCTGGGATTAGTCACTATGCTGGGTAGCTTGTCTCCTTCTGTGCAAGCCCAGCTGAAAAGAGCGACGCTCATAACTTAGAGGTGAGTGCTGACGAAAAAAAGCCTATATTGAAGCCTCTGGATTCATCTTTGGGTGCGACCCTCTCCCCACTTGTCCCTAAATTCCCAGGGAACCTAGTCCCCCCTGCTACAAACTGCCTTTTCTGTCATGTCTTTGGATAGATGCAAAGACGAGTTGAATCATGCAGCTGTAAAATTGTAAGTTTACAGTTGCAAAAAAGATTATTAAATGCTAGAGTCCTTTAGATTTGCAGCTGTTTTTGCAAACAATTTATTGAAAGTAGAAGTAGCGAAATCGAAGTCTGAGTTTTTCAAGCACTAGGTGAGGAGAATCTATGTACAAGAAATATCAGAAGAGAGCAATTATCATTGGAGCTGGTCCTGCTGGCTTAACAGCTGCTTATGAGCTGCTAGAAAAGACAGATATTAAGCCGATTATTTATGAGATGAGTGATGAGATTGGCGGCATTTCTAGAACAGTGAACTATAAGGGATACCGCATGGATATTGGTGGTCACCGTTTCTTTTCCAAGTCTGATATTGTTATGGATTGGTGGCTAAAATTTTTGCCTATAGAAACTATAGAAGACCAAGACATAGCTATTACTTATCAAAATCAAACTAGACAAATACAGACTTTTTCTAAAAGAGCTTCTTTGGAGCAAGCCGAGCGTGTAATGTTAGTTCGCAATCGTAAGTCGAGAATTCTTTTTTTAAGGAAGTTTTTTGATTATCCTATCACATTGAGTACAAATACGATTGTAAACCTGGGGCTTATCAGAACCTTAAGCATTCTTATAAGCTATATTCATACTAGGATATTCCCGATTAAAAAGGAAGTAAATTTAGAGGAATTTTTTATCAATCGTTTTGGGAAGGTTTTGTACCAAACATTTTTCAAGTCTTATACAGAAAAGGTATGGGGGGTTCCTTGTTCTGAAATTAGTGCCGAGTGGGGAGCTCAACGGATTAAAGGCTTGTCTATTACGAAAGCAATTACCCATATGGCGAAGAAGGTTCTCTCTCTTAATTCTAAATCAGTAAAGCAAAAAGATGTGGAAACATCTCTGATTGAAAGATTTTTGTATCCTAGATTAGGTCCTGGCCAGCTTTGGGAAAATGTTGCTGAAAAAGTCAAAGCTATGGGAGGAGAAGTCCATCTAAACTCTCAGGTGCAGAAAATATTCATTGATGGAAATCAGGTGACTGCTGTAGATATCTATCATTCAGATACTAGAGAAGTAAAGCGAGTAGAGGGCGATTACTTTATTTCCACAATGCCTGTTAAACAGTTGATTAGGTCTTTGCAGACGCGCGTGCCATCAGACGTGAGAAGAATTAGTGAAGGCTTAGTTTATCGGGACTTCATTACAGTAGGTTTGTTGGTTGAAAAACTAACTATTAGAGATAATGATAAGAGTGTTCAACTAATAAAAGATAATTGGATTTACGTCCAAGAATCTGATGTCATGCTGGGCAGGATTCAAATTTTTAACAATTGGAGTCCTGATTTAGTACAGGACAGTACTAAAGTCTGGCTAGGGCTAGAGTATTTTTGCTACGAGTCTGATAACTTGTGGAATATGACAGACAAAGAGATGGCAAAGTTTGCCATTGATGAACTTGTAAAGATAAAATTTATTCTTACAGAAGATGTACTGGATTATACTGTAATTAGGGTACCAAAAACTTATCCAGCTTATTTCGGGACTTATCCTGAATTTGAGAAAGTTCAATCCTATGTTAACCAATTTGAAAACCTTTACCTAGTTGGTAGAAATGGCATGCATAGGTATAACAATCAAGACCACTCAATGCTTACTGCTATGGCTGCAGTAAGCAACATAAAATATGGTATAAGAGATAAAAATAATATCTGGCAGATCAATACCGAAAAAGACTATCATGAAACCAAAGCTAATACAGCTAGTACAGATGATACAAGAATAAAGACAACTCCAGAAGAACGGCGTCAAGTGACAGTAACTTAGATAAATTACATGAATACATAGAAGCTTGATATCAGAGCTAGAATTCTTCGAGATATCAAGAAGAGAAAAAAATACATGCCACACCCACTAGATAGAGAATATAATTAGAGGCTAGGGTGAAGATCCCAGACGCATCAGGTCTTTCCCAGTAACTGCCTTGTATCTTCAATGCTCATAAGCATTCTAGATGGGCTTAGTGCTTGGTCATAATTGGGGTATCTAGGTAGGATAGGTGAGATTGGAATTATGGCGCTAATTGTTCAGAAATACGGTGGCACTTCTGTTGGTTCAGTTGAACGCATTCAGTCAGTTGCAGCTCGCATTCTGAGAACAGCTAAGGCAGGTCATTCCCTAGTGGTGGTTGTTTCAGCCATGGGTAAGACCACTGATGAGCTGGTCAAATTAGCTCACTCCATCTCAAAGACTCCCAGCCGTCGGGAAATGGATATGTTGCTCTCGACTGGTGAGCAAGTCTCGATTGCCCTACTAAGTATGGCTTTGCAGGAATTGGGACAAGCAGCAATTTCCCTTACTGGTACACAGGTGGGAATCGTAACAGAAGCTCACCACACCCGTGCTCGGATTCTACATATCCAGACCGAACGGATTTCTCAACACTTACAAAATGGCAAAGTGGTTGTAGTAGCTGGGTTCCAGGGAATAAGCAGCACCTCTGAATTGGAAATTACAACTTTAGGGCGCGGCGGTTCGGACACCTCAGCTGTTGCGTTGGCAGCGGCGTTGGGAGCAAGCTATTGCGAAATCTACACTGATGTTCCCGGAATCTTAACTACAGATCCTCGTTTAGTGTCGGATGCCCAACTCATGTCAGAAATTACTTGCGATGAGATGCTAGAACTTGCAAGTCTAGGGGCAAAGGTCCTGCATCCTCGTGCTGTAGAAATTGCTAGGAACTACGGCGTATCTTTGGTCGTGCGCTCTAGTTGGACAGATGATCCCGGTACAAGGGTGATCTCTCCAACACCCCAACCTCGTTCTCTGTTGAACTTAGAAATTGCTCGCCCTGTAGATGGGGTAGAGATTGATACAGATCAAGCGAAGGTGGCATTGTTGCGAGTGCCAGATCGACCAGGAGTCGCAGCACAGTTATTTGGCGAAATTGCCCGTCAGAACTTGGATGTTGATTTGATTATCCAGTCAATCCATGAAGGTAATACAAATGACATTGCCTTTACTGTCAACACACCTGTCCTCAAGCGGGCAGAAGCTGTAGCGGCAGCAATTGCGCCTGTACTACGCTCTGGGGAGCCTTCTCAACTCGAAGAAGCTGAAGTCATAGTCCAACGGCGAATTGCTAAAGTTAGCATTGCTGGGGCAGGAATGATCGGGCGTCCTGGAGTAGCGGCTCTGATGTTCGCAACGCTCTGGACAGCTGGAATTAACATCCAGATGATTTCCACCTCGGAAGTAAAAGTTAGCTGTGTGATTGATGCAGCAGATAGCGATCGCGCAATTGCTGCTCTTTGCCAAGCCTTTGAAATCAGTCGAGACACAATCAACCCTATCTCTGCCCCAGCCCATCTGGCAACAACCCAGGAATTAAAATCAACTAGTTCTCTAATACCAGTACGGGGCGTTGCCCTAGATCTCAACCAAGCCCGCCTTGCCATTCGCTATGTACCAGATCGTCCAGGAATGGCAGCGCGGTTGTTTGGCATCTTGGCTCAGCACAGTATTAGCGTTGACACGATCATCCAGTCCCAGCGCTGTCGCGTGGTGAATGGCGTACCAACAAGAGATATTGCTTTCACAGTAGCGCAGGTGGATGCCAACGCAGCCCAAGCAGTTCTTTCGCAAGCGGCAGCAGAATTGGAGTGGGGTGAAGTTGTCGTTGACAGTGCGATCGCTAAGGTGAGTATCGTTGGTGCAGGGATGGTTGGACAACCGGGCATTGCGGCGCGAATGTTTGAGGCACTAGCTCAGCAACGAATCAATATTCAGATGATTGCCACCTCTGAGATCAAGATCAGCTGCGTTGTGGCTCAAGAAGACGGAGTCCGCGCTTTGACAGCTATCCACGCTGCCTTTGGGCTAGCTGGGAGTCAAAAGGTTCAGGTGCCCGTCTAAAGAGAGCAGGGGAGGCAGGGGGAGCAAGAAAACTAAACTACCGCTGCTTCTCTTCCACTTTCGTTGCGCAGTAAATCTAGCACAGTTTCTTTACAATCCTGAAATGTGGAATGGCTTTTGGTGTGATAGTTCCGTTCGCTCGGTAGATCCATTCTGATTTCGGTTTTGATGCTGCCAGGACGAGAGGTGAGAACATAAATTCGTTGAGATAGAAACACAGCTTCCTCCACGTCGTGGGTAATCATCAGAATAGTTGTCCTAGTACGTCTCCATAACTCTAAGAGGAATTGTTGCATTGTTTCCTTGGTCTGAGCATCCAAAGCCCCAAACGGTTCATCCATGAGGAGAATCTTAGGCGCAGATGCCAGGGCGCGAGCGATCGCCACTCGTTGTTGCATGCCACCTGATAATTCTTGCGGTAAAGCTCTAGCAAACTGTGACAACCCGACAACTTCCAAATAGTGAGTGACTCTCTCCCGCCGTTGGATGTGAGATGCACCCTGTAGCTTTAACCCGAATCCCACATTCTGCGCTACGTTCATCCAAGGGTAGAGCGTGTACTTTTGAAATACCATACCTCGGTCTGGTCCTGGTCCAGTGACAGGTACCCCATCAACTTGAATCTCACCAGCTGTTGGTGTGTCCAGCCCAGCAATCAGTCTTAAGAGTGTTGACTTACCAGAACCCGAAGCACCAACAGCACAGATGAACTCTCCTTCTTCAATGCTTAAGTTGATATCTTTGAGAGCGACGAGTGGTCCTTGTCGAGTTTTGAACTGTTTATAGAGTTGAGTAACTGCTAGATGCATAAGTAGAGAGTAAAGAGTGTTATCGAGTTGCCCATCGACATGTTACCCACAGTAATAAGCGGAATAACAGGTCAATTGTTAAACCAATCAAGCCAATGACAATTAATCCCACAAAAATTTCATCTGTCCTCAAAAATCTCTGAGCCAGAGTAATCTGGTGGCCTAAGCCTTCGGTTGCTGCCACCAATTCTGCGACAATTACCAAGTTCCACGATGCAGCCATGTTCACTCGGCAAGCATCAATAATGTTAGGTAAAATGAAGGGAAAAATGACTTGTAGCAAAACTTGTATCCGCCGACCTCCTAATGTATATGTAGTTTCGATCAATTCCTTAGAAACAAATTTAACAGCATCCATAATCATTAATGTGTTAAAAAATAACGTACCAATAAAAATTAGGAGAATTTTTGGTAATTCGCCCAACCCGAAATATAAAATAAGCAGCGGGATAAAAGCAGGTGCAGGCATATAGCGTACAATGCCAACAATTGGTTCCATAAGAGCCCGAATACTGGCAAAGGTTCCCATCAACGTTCCTAAAGGAATCGAAATGATAGCAGCAAGCAAAAAACCAGTAAGAACACGAAACAAGCTATAAGCAATATCCTGCTGTAGATCGCCGTTTTCCCAAAGATGTTGACCAGCTGTCCAAACTTGGGTTGGAGTAGGAAGAAACAGGGGCGGAACTAGTCCAGCATTGGAGATAACTAGCCACGCACAAAAAGGAATACCAACTGATAGAGCCATCAAACTCCAGGTTAGAGGCTTGGGTATCTCCTCTGCAATCCGCCAGAAAACTGTTGGCGGTAACATTCGTTGAGGATTAGAAAAGTTGGTATCCGGTAACCTTTCGAGGGATTGATTCATTATATCCTCAAGCTTTTTTTATCTTGGCTGCATATGCTTTGACAAATCGATCGTCGAATAGCTTGTTCATATCCGGAGTTTTCTTAATCAATTTAGTTTGCAGCAAGAATTGACTAATCTGTTCTGCCGCATAATTTAGATGAGTCATATCTTTACCCGGACTGAAAGCTTCTAGGTTTTCTTTCAAAGTAAAGATTTTGGTTCCAGCGTTGTACTGCTTATAGTCTGCAACTGAAACTCCGGCTCGTTTTGCCATAATCTCATCTGCTTTTCCTGGATTCTTTTGGATATAGTCTAATGTAGCAAACCAAGCATCAACCATAGCTTGGACGTCTTGAGGTCGTTCCTCTATCATTTTTCTACTGACTACCAAATGATCGGGGATAGCACCTGGAAAATCTTTGGAAGTGAATAAGGCTTTACTACCAGGCAAACTTAGTGCCTTGGTTGTAAAAGGAGCAAACACCCCAACTGCATCTACTCTTCCCGCTGCAAATGCTGCTGCTGCTGCTCCTGTCTCTAAGGGTTGAAACTGAATGTCTGCTTGAGTTAAATCAGCTTTTTTTAATCCCAATAATAGGAGAAAATGATCAACTGTCCCCTCTTCCGCAGCTACCTTTTTACCTTTTAAATCGGCAACCGTATTGATTCCTGGGCGAGCAATAATTTGGTCATTTCCTGTCGAATTATCATTGACTAAGACAATAACTTCATCAGCTCCTGAAGCAACTGGGCTAAGCGTGTCATTTAAAGTTTGAGAGTTAGCATTTAATTTGCTGGCTGTCAAACCATTGATTGAATCTGTATAGTTATCAAACCACTTTAAGTCCACATTAATCTTATTGGTATTAAATATCTTTTGTTCTTGAGCAACCTTCCAGGGAAACCAGCCAGGCCAAGCGCTGTAGCCGAGAGAAACTGATGTTTCAGATGAGGCAGGAGTAGTAGAAGTCGGGGAAGATGAGGAAGTACTAGCAGTAGGCGTTTGAGACGTAGTGCAGCTAACTGCAATAACTAAACTGACTAAAAATAGGCTAAACCAAGACAAAAGCTTACGAATCTTCATCTCATCTCCTCAATCAACTTGTCAATCTCCAAAGCTGCATCAAAGGTTTGATGCATAGGCTGTTCACTGTCGTAATGCCGAACGTTCTATCCGTTTATACCTCACATTGTGTGAAAATGAATACTCAAGGATTCGCGAAGGCTCAAATGACCTCCAAGCATAGCTTGCTCAATACACAAAGCCCAGGAAGAGCAAAGACAGATTGCTGTCCTCTACTTCTCCCGGGCTTTTGTCCCGCCGTGTGGCTGACCTAGCGTTTTCCCCTGCTTTGGTAAAAACATTTCTAGACCAGCTTGCCCCTCTCGGTCCAGGCACCCAAATCGCAGTCAGTTTATCTGCGAACTAAGCCGGAACCCTAGAGACTATCTAATTTTTCAAGCTTTTACTATCTGTTAAAGAGGTTATCTAGAACAAATAAGTAACAACTATAGTAAATAGATACCAAGCTTCTCATTTCATTAACTGTATTCATATATACAAAAATGTCTGCACTTAAGTCCAAAAAACCGAAATCGCTGACCTATCCCTATCGCACCCGAACAAGAGCAGATCGAGCATTACTATGTTCCCCCTTCCAAATGCCCTTGTTTGAAACGATGCGTCTAGAGGGGGTTCCCTTAAAAGCGATCGCTCTAGATGCGGGTATTCAGCGCGGCTATACTAAACGCTCACTGTCTGAGCTGGGAGCAGAGAATGCGTTACTGCGGTTAATTCAGGTTGGCGTGTTGCGGCGAGAGGTCGATGGGCAGGGCATTACTGATAGTTTTCGCCTCACACCCTTGGGCAGGCAATTGGTAGAACAGTATCAAGGAAGTGCAAGTTACCCTACTCCCTCCCGGCGCGATCGTATTCTTGAAACATTAAATCGTTGGTTTAGACTTGCTTTCTAACAGCGATTTCATAATCTTTGTGCTATGAAGATGTAATCTTCTCTTACCTAGCTCGCATTGGGTCTAAAGGGTTCTGGAGTTTATTGATGAAAGCCTTCATGATTGTGGGAACGACATCCCACGCTGGAAAATCGCTCCTAACTACTGCCATATGTCGCATACTATCGCGGCGTGGTTGGCGAGTGGCTCCGTTTAAAGGGCAAAATATGGCACTAAATGCCTACGTTACCGCTAACGGTGGAGAGATCGGCTATGCGCAAGCAGTACAAGCTTGGGCTGCTGGTGTTAACCCTTTGACAGAAATGAACCCAATTTTACTCAAACCGCAAGGTGACATGACTTCCCAGGTGATTCTTAAAGGAAAAGTTGCTGGGAAGGTAGGCGCGGCAGAGTACTACGAACAGTATTTCGATTTGGGATGGCAGGCAATTGAGGAATCGTTAGAGTATTTAGCCACAGAATTCGATGTGATTGTTTGTGAGGGTGCTGGCAGTCCCGCAGAAATTAACCTCAAGCACCGCGACTTAACCAACATGCGGGTGGCAAAATATTTAAATGCTCCAACCTTGCTGGTTGTCGATATTGACCGAGGTGGTGCTTTTGCTCATGTGGTGGGAACCTTGGAGTTGCTTGAACCAGAGGAAAGAGCCTTAATTCGAGGCGTGGTGATTAACAAGTTCCGAGGACAGCGTTCGCTACTAGAACCAGGTATCAAATGGTTGGAAGGACACATAGGTATTCCTGTGCTTGGGGTTATTCCCTGGCTCGACCAGTTATTCCCAGCCGAAGACTCCCTTGACTTACTAGAGCGCAAACACTATAAAGAGCAAAGCGACCTTAACATAGCTGTAATCCGCTTGCCACGTATCTCCAATTTCACTGATTTTGACCCACTCGAAGCCGAACCCAGTGTGACAGTGAAATACCTCAATCCTAAGCAAGATTTGGGACACCCAGATGCAGTCATTCTCCCCGGCTCTAAAACAACGCTTTCTGACCTAATGGTCTTGCAAAGAACTGGTATGGCAGAGGCAATTCAACACTATGCTACAGCAGGCGGCACTGTCCTTGGAATATGCGGCGGTTTCCAAATGCTCGGTCAAATGATTGCCGATCCTGAAGGGATAGAAGGAGAAGCTGGGCGGCTTCCAGGATTGGGACTACTGCCCATTAAAACTGTGATTACAGGACAGAAAGTTGCTCGTCAAAGAGAAGTGACATCTAACTATCCTCAATTAGGATTGCCAGTGACTGGGTTTGAAATTCATCAGGGGCGATCGCGCCGAGTCGAAATGCCTGCGGAGGAGGTAGATACATGCCTTTCCCTATTTGACGATCCATATCTCGGAATGGTGGATAATCGTCTATCAGTTTGGGGTACTTATCTACATGGGCTGTTTGACAATGGTCCTTGGCGGCGCACTTGGTTGAATCGTCTACGTCAACAACGAGGGTTAAAATCGTTGCCGACAGGTGTTGCTAACTATCGCGAGCAGCGAGAAGCAACATTAGACTCCCTCGCAACAACGATTAAAGCTCATTTAGACTTAACACCGATTGTGTCGTCCTAGGATGGGTAACTGATGAGCTGCACTGTGCATTTTTTACCAGATGATGTGACGGTTGAAGCAGAGGCAGGAGAGTCCCTGTTGGCAGTAGCGGCACGGGCAGGCGTTGTCATTCCCACGGGTTGTCTCATGGGTTCTTGTTATGCCTGTGAAGTTGAGATAGAGGAGGGCGAGAGTGTTCGTGCCTGTATTACAGCGGTACCAATGGGGCGAGCGGAGTTGACTGTTAATCTTTTGGTTGATCCGAGTTGGTAGGAGACGAACCGTCTTAGCGCAGCGCCAGCGCAAGCGTTGCGCGAAGCCGTTAGCCGTTTGCGCCAGCGACTTAGCGTTGGCGTCAGCCGTTAGCATGCGCGGAGCGCGTAGGCGTTATGTGCCAAGAGCGCCAAAAGAGGAGGAGTTATGAGGATTTAATTTGGAGGGCGTATTCGCGGAAGCGTTCTAAGTTGGCTTGGAGGGTGGATTCGACGGCGCGTCCTAGGAATAGGTTATCCATGAGTTTGCCGAGAATGCCAGGGATGGCGTAAGCCACAGTCAGTTTGACAATGCTACTGGTGTGGCGATCGTAAAAACGGATAGCCCCTCGATTAGGTAGTCCATCCACAGATTCCCACTGGATAATCTGATGTGGCACAATTCGGGTGATGCGAGATAGCCAAGTAAACTGCAGACCCCCCGTATCCAACTTCCATCGCGACAGCTCTGGATTATCTTCCAAAACCTTAACCGAATCAATCCACTTCATCCAGCGAGGCATCTGCTCCAAATCCGACCACAACCCCCACACCAACTCAATCGGAGCCTCAATCTCCACCTGCACACTATGCTCTAACCAATCAGACATCAACTCTTCCTCTGCGCTCTCCGCGCACGCCAGTCCGCCCAAGTCGGGAAACCCGCCCATGCGGCTGGCTCCTCTGCGGTTCGTTTCGTTCCCAGATTCTCCAAAATCGCTCTTGCAGCAAGCCGACCAGAAAGAGTCGCACCTTCCATACTATCGATATAATCTTGCTGAGTATAGCTACCTGCTAAAAAGAAATTAGCAATTGGAGTTCGTTGCGGTGGGCGATAAGGCTCCATTCCAGGAGCTTCACGGTAAAGAGACTGAGCTAGCTTCACAACGCTATACCAAGTCATCGATAACTGCCGTGAGGAAGGAAATAACTCATGGACTTGCTGGAGTACATGTTGGGTAATCGCCTCATTACTCTCCTTAATAAACGGATCTCCAGGAGTTAGCACCAGCTGCAGCAACGAGCCCTGTCCCTCGCGGTAGTAATCAGCCGGACTCGTTAAGGCTAAATCAGCAAAACAGGAGAAGTCAGCGTCAGGGGTATAGAGTAAGTTATCGATGCCAGCAGCATGAGTGAGTTGCTGACGTTCCGTCGCATCTTGCAGTTCTGTTACCCAACCATCAAACCGCAACTGCACTGTGGCAACTGGTACTGTCGTCAGCTTATAGATGTTATCGAACTCAGACCACTGACGCCATGCCTGAGGTAAAACACGCTGAATTCCTGGGAGATCGCAAGCACAGATATAGGCATCAGCGGTAACGATTTCTTCTATTTCACCTTGAGCAACACTCAGCCCGGTGACTCGCATCATTTCGCCTTGCTCAGTAAACTGAATCTCTCGAACTTGACGACGAGTATGAATTTTTGTCCCTCTTGCGTCTAGATATTCCAGAATCGGTTTATGTAAATACTCATATGGCGAACCTGCTAACATTCGCAGTACCGATGCCTCGCTTCTGGCAGCAAACATCTGGAAGATTGTTAGCATACACCGAGCAGAGATGTTTTCACAATCAATAAAGCCAAGGGCATAGGCTATCGGGTTCCACATCCGTTTAACGCTGCCATCACTACCACCATGACTGCGGAACCAGTCGGCAAAACTGACTTTGTCCAAGTTGCGGATAGTTTTCATGGCACCATCAAAGTCAACTAAGCCGCGAACTATAGGACTAGTGCCGAGGGCAATGGCATTCTGCACTTTATCTTGCAATGGCAATTGCGAGGTGGTGAAGAATGCTTTTAAACCGTTAAACGGTGCACCTGCAAGGAAGCGAAAATCTAAAGCGCCAGTTCTTCCTCCTTTGTTAATAAAGGTATGGATATGCTCCTTCTTGTGTACGTGAGCAAACGCTCCCACTTTTCGCATCAATTCAAATAACTGGTAGTAGTTACCAAAAAACACGTGCAGCCCCATCTCTATATGGTTGCCAGCAGCATCAACCCAGCTACCAACTTTTCCTCCGACAAAAGGACGGGACTCAAAAATTTCTACTTCCCAGCCAGCATCAGCTAACTCCACAGCAGTCGTCAACCCAGCTAAGCCTGCCCCGATGATTGCAGCACGCATTCAGTGTTTCCTTCTCATTTACCTCACATATTGTTACATTATTCAAGCTGCGGCATCAGTTGGAGGAGCCCAATTCCTAAATCTTTGGGAGAGAGTGATCGCGTCTCGAATAAAGCCATCATGTCACGTAACTGCGGTTGTCCTCGGGAGGCGCCCATCAGTCCCCGAGCCACAATCAAGCCACAGTAGCCCTTAGTACGTTTACACCGCTCGTCCCACTTCTTCCGAGCCACGACATGAATCCGATCGTCATCTAAAAATTCGCCAAATAAGAACATGTCACCGTTTTCGGCTTGGATGATTCCTAAGTCATAGCGATCACCCCCAAAGGGATCGGCACCTGGATTAAAGCAAACTCCTTTAAGTCCTCCGGCTTCTTGAAGTTTTTGAATCACTGCCTTAGCCTTGGGACGAGACGTTTGCACCAAAATCACTGGTAAACCATCTCCCGCTTTTGTCAACTCACGTGATTGATAACATTCCACACCTGAGCGGAGAGACTCTACCATATCCCAAGACAATACGCCTAGACTGAGGAAAGAGTCTTCTGGGATCAGGTCATCCCGCAACGAGCGGAACATCTCCATACCGTTCAATTCCTCATCGTCCTCGTCATCATAGCCAGCTAGCTCCTCGAGTTCTGCTGCTAGCTCTGGCATTGTCGTAACGGTTACGGAAATCGGTGGCTGCTTTGCCTCTGGCTGAGGGAGGGCAATGCGATAGCGACGGCTTAATGCAGGAAATGTTTCCCCACTGAGTTGACTGCGTTGAGCGCGGACAAAGCGATTTAGAGCTTCTAACGCAATTAAGACAGCACCTGCCTCTTCTTCGTAGAGCACAGACCGCAGCCCTTCTAACGGATGAATATTACCAAAAGACGGTTGAATCTCCGATAATGGTAGCTCTGCCAAATCAATAACTTCTTCCTCGTCCTCATCCGCTGCTTCTGCTTCGTCAGTTCGCTCAAAAGTCAAAAACAGACAATCCTGCTTCAGGAAAGCTTCTTCTAGCTGCTCTGGCGACTCCTCGTCCATTAACACTTTAGCTCGAAATCGCTTAAGGGATTCTTCTGAGCGATAGAGTAAAATCCCATACTCCATGCCTAGCATCCCCATAACTGAGGCATAGAGTGTCCCGATATCCCATTGGTTCAGCTCAATTGCCAAAATCTGATGCTCTTCGAGAAACTCCCAAGGAGCTGCTTGCCAAAGCTCAAACGCCCTTTGCTTCAGAGGTTCAGCGTATTG
Organism: Chroococcidiopsidaceae cyanobacterium CP_BM_ER_R8_30; assembly: GCA_019244235.1. Taxonomy (GTDB): domain Bacteria; phylum Cyanobacteriota; class Cyanobacteriia; order Cyanobacteriales; family Chroococcidiopsidaceae; genus JAFAVL01. The sequence goes on along the minus strand of JAFASY010000181.1, from coordinate 21,543 downwards.
AGGGGGTAAGTCGGGGGTGTGAGTATCAACCACTTCTTGAAATCCCCGTACTAACTCGTCTATCAGTGGCAGATCAGGGACGTAGTCAATGGCAATTTCTAGTTCTTGAAGCACCCCACGTAAGAAAAACTGGAGTTCTCGGTCGCGAACTACAATTTTCTGAGGTCGGGCAGGTCGGGCGGGTCCATGAGGATGTTCCATTGCCCGCAGTAAAGTGCGCACGACTGCTTCTGGACCAATTTCTGAAGCTACCATGTCCATAGCCCGGACAACTCCTTGAGAGCCATCCACCCAAAGAATACATTCGCCGTTGGTCTTTGGGTCTGAATCCATGGTTGGGGTTGACAATGGACGGCGATCGCCTTCCCACACACAAGGAATCTGATTTAACTGTTTCAATCGGCGACGGGTAGAGCGATTCAGAGAAGTTGTCATAGACCAACCAATCGGAAAGACAATGCGAATGGGTTCCACTCCATATCAATACTAGGATAGAGACCTTTAGGCTGGTTTTGAAGGATTATTTGCAATTCCTAAAGTCCTGCTGATATGTCGCTAAAATAAACGAGTAAGCTGCAAAAAGTGTGTAGTTTAATTGACGCAAGGAGTTATGTAATACTATGACATCAGCAACCCAGTCTCAACAACGGGGCATTCAAATGAGTGAAGCAGCTCTGCGGCAAGTTCGATCCTTGCGCGATAAACAAGGAAAAGACCTCTGTCTAAGGGTAGGGGTGCGGCAGGGTGGCTGCTCTGGCATGTCTTACATGATGGATTTTACAGAACTCAGTCAGATCCGAGAGGAGATTGACGAAGTGTTCGACTATGATGGCTTCAAAATCGTCTGTGATCGCAAAAGTCTGTTGTATCTCTATGGTCTCATGTTAGACTACAGCGACGCTCTGATTGGTGGCGGCTTCCAGTTCAGCAATCCCAATGCTTCCCAAACCTGCGGCTGCGGTAAGTCATTCGGAGTTTGACGTTTGCAGGTACAAAGATATCTATGTCCGAGACGGTGGAAGCCCTATTTCAGGCAGGTTTAGAACGCTATCAGGCTGGGGAAGAGCCGAGTGCCCTGATTCCGGTTTTTAAAGATCTATGCAACCGCGCTCCTAAAAGTGCCGCAGCTTGGACTTGTTTGGCTTGGCTGTACTTATTAGAGAATAAATCTAGTCAGGCATACAAAGCAGCACAAAAAGCAGTGAAGCTTAACCCACAAGACGCCCAGGCAAGAGTTAACCTAGCCGTTGCGATGCTAGAGACTGGTCAAGCAGGTGTGCGAGAGCAGATCGATTCAGCTATGCAGTTGATTATCGTCGATTCAGAAATGCGAGATGAAATTAAACAAAGTATTGCTGACGGCTTGAGTAGAAAACCTGAATGGAAGAATCTAGAGCGGGTGAGAAAGTGGCTGTTTGAGTAGAAGAGGGGGTAGAGATAATTGAAGGACAAACTTTTGAACTGGCTAAACCTGGCTTTAGTGGCAGATTTTTTCCTGGTTTTATTTAGCTTTTTATGGCTGGTGCTTGCAGTTATAGGTCATGCAGTACATGTGCCACTAGGTTTAGAACTGTGGTACAAGCTGTGGCAACCAGTTTTTACCCCAGCCATCGGCATCCTCATGGCTGGTACGATTGTTAGTGGATCGGCTCGTTGGATTACCAAACGTCTAAATTCCCAACAGCCAAATAGCCAACTTTAAAAAATTGCTTCTAGCGCCTGTTTTAGCTTGGGATACTGGTATTGAAAGCCTAGAGCCTGGGTACTCTTGGGTAAAACCTGTTGACCCTCTAGTACTACCATTGCTCCATCCCCCAAGAGTGTCTCTAAGGCAAAGCCAGGGACTGGTAGCCACGAAGGTCGCTTTAGGACTTGCCCCATAGTTTGGCAAAGTTCCGCCATCCGTACCGGATTGGGGGCGGTTGCATTAAATACGCCTGAGATATCAGATCTTGTCAAAGCTTGCACAATGAGGTCGACTAAGTCATCTTGGTAAATCCAAGAGAACCACTGACGACCACTGCCAAGGGGACCACCAGCGAAGAGTTTAAAAGGAGTTGCCATTTTAGCAATCGCTCCACCCTGACCTAAAACAATTCCAAATCGTAGAATGACCAGTCGAGTGCCATTAGCCGTTACCTTTTTTGCTTCTGCTTCCCAGGCTTGACAAACTTGGGCTAAAAAGTCATCCCCAGGCGGGCTTGTTTCATCAAATGTGGCAGTTTCGCTCGTGCCGTAGTAACCAATAGCTGAGGCACTTACTAAGACACTGGGTTTAGGGTTAGCCTGAGCAATAGCTTCCACCAACTTCTGCGTCCCAACTTGGCGACTGTTGAGAATTTCCTGCTTGCGCTGTGGTGTCCAACGCCCTTCCGAAATGGAAGCTCCAGCCAAGTTAACCACACCATCACAACCTGCGATCGCTTGCTGCCAAGAACCAGATTCAGTGGGGGTATAAGCCACAATTTCCAAATTAGGAAAAGCAGAAGCAGGAAAGACCTTTTGACCTCTGGCCAAATTGCGGGTTAAAACTAATAACTGATGACCTTCGGCTTGTAGCCGCTTCACCAACAGGCTACCAACAAATCCTGTGGCTCCAGTGATTGCTACTTTCATTTGACTTATATAAAAAACTAACTAACAGCAAAATTGAACTTTTTTGAGAAGAGACCTTTGTAAAAAAGCAGACAACAGCTGAGCTTGTGGTGCTACAACAGCAGTAAACTTTTGAAAAAAGTGCTATTAATGTAGTGTAAACTGAAAATCATAGACTGGCGAAAAATCAGTGAATTAAAGTTTCTGACGGCTAAGTACCTGCCTACTAGGAATTCACTTGCTTAGCATGATGGCTCAAGCTGAAGAGTCAAATTTAGGCTTTTTATAGTGGGAACAACCGAACCTGAAACAGTAGAGATACCTGCTTCTGTAATTGTTAGAGTTTATCTCACAATGGAATTAAATTGACAAAATAAAGGATTGAAGACTCTACTATGACTACTATTGATCAGGAGCAAGATAGCCGGAATTGGGAAAGACAAGGCTGTGAGTTGTGTCAGCAAGGACAATACATCGAGGCTCTCTCTGTCTTTGATCGGGTTATTGCTATTGACCGTAAATATAGCACAGCTTGGAATTACCGCGGCAATGCTTTGTCTGGTTTGAAGCGATTTGCTGAAGCTCTAGCATCCTACGATCGAGCAATCTTTATCCAACCACAGTACCACCAAGCCTGGTTTAATAGGGGGTTATTGTTGGCTGAGATAGGAGCATATGGTAATGCCTTAGAATCATACGAACGGGCGATTGCTATTGTTCCAGAACCCCAATATCTGCACGCGATGGAAGATATCTGGCTCAAGCGAAAATTAATTGCTTGAGATCTTTACTTGCTCTCTCTAGAGACAGAAGATTTAAAGCGTTAAAGTTGAACAGGATATAAGACGTTTCATTCCTCACAGAAAATTCTTATGCCAGAATTAGGTACCAATCTCGATTTGACAATCGCTACCTTACAGCAAGACCTTACGACGGTTTCTGCTAGTGATGCGATCGCCATTATTGAAAACTGGGAAGAGCACTTTCAGGGACATGACCTTGGTGAAGATTTGGCGCAGCTCAAGCGGGCAATCAATAGCGGCGATAAGCAAGTCATTGCAGAAATTCTCACCGAAGTAGGTGAAGATACTACGGATGAATCGGCTAGCCGTAGTGTCGATGAGTTTGAAGCCAAAATCAAACAGCTAGGTAACCTATTGATTGAAGTAGGTAATTCCCTCAAGTCTTAGTGGCTGAATCGATCGCTTGTACTACTGACTGCTGGATTTAAGTGCTTTTGCATAATCAGCAGCAAACTTTGCAGTATCTAAGGTTGTACTGACTCAAGCAGGCAACGCTTTGAAGAAGTGAGAAAGTCCTTAATGTCAGTAGCTGTACAACGCTAGTCACCGTTTGAAATGTACAGAGGAAGACTCAAAGACTTAACGTTAACTGCATTTGACGCTCTCTCTTCACTCCTATCGGCGGTGATTCGGGATGAGAAGTTACCGCTGGACAATATCGCTTGTAAGCGCATTGCTGGCAGTGTTCTCCTGGATTCGGCTCCCACTCCTCATCCGTTCGCAGCCGTACGGCTAGTTCTGAGATCGCTGCTCGAGCTAGCCGTTTCTGCTTAGGGTTGGCATCGTAGACAAGTTTGTCTCCTGTCCTCAGATACAACAGGCTCAGCCGCCGCAAGCTTTGGTGATAACGCTGTTCCAGTCCTAGGTAGTAGAGCCCAATCTGTAAATCGATATCTTCTAACTTGGGAGAATCGAGCTGTCGATTTGACTTGTAATCAATCAGTTCTATCCCGTCCTCCATATAGTCAAGGCGATCGTACCGTCCAGTGATGGAAAACTCCAGGTTTGCCGCGCGTATTTGAGCCTGAATTTTGCCTTCAACAGCTAGGGGTCGTCGCAGGACCGTTTGGGAAGCAATGAATCGGAAATAATAGTTTGTTAGTATCTCCTTCCCTTCATCCATCTGGGAAGGATTGAGGTGATGAGAGTGCTGCTGCCAGCACTGATGAATCCATTTAAGTTGTGGCAATGGTTCTAGATAATGCCAGTTCTGGTAAAACTGTGCCAAGGTTTGATGCAAAGCTGTCCCCATTGCCGTTGAACCGAAGAACGATGCTGCTTTCAAACCCAACTCATAGCGAAAGTAATATGCTTGAGGACAGCGATGGTAGAGTTGAAGTTTAGTTGCCGACAGAGGATAAGCCATATTCTATACTCTCTTTGTTTAGAGAATCACCTACTGGTGCGAACACTGCTTACTGACTTGCTTAGCTAGCTGCGATCAAATAGAGTTTCCAAATAGACACGAGAAGCACGGCGGTCGCCATTACTGTTCTGAAGTAAAAACAATGACATCCCTGCAGTGACGACTCGATCTTGGTCCCAGTTAGGATGAGACTCTAAATAACTTTTGAGCGATTCGTGCAACTCTTCTGGAATTTCGCTGGTAATACTAACAGTCACGTTCATTGAGAATCTTTCCTTTTCAAAAAAATAAATTGTACTTTACTCCCAACCAACCAGATTAGGGCTTTAGCTTATCTCTAATCTTTCTGAGGATGCTGAAATAACCTCAAAGGGTTCTCCCAAGCAAGTAGTTGGAGCAAGGGGTTGAAAGAGTTAGTCGCACTATTGTGACGGCTAAAGTAGGAAGTTGTCAATGTTGCGAAATTTTACGGCTAACCTTAGTTGTTCAGAACGCTCCACGAAAGATTAAGCTTATGAAGCATTTTTCTTTACTAAACTTCACATAAGCGTTCTGTTTCTAAGTATTCCCTTTCTTTGCTCTAAAATCCACAGCTGAACGAACCTGCCCAATTTCAGCCTAACGTTTTGGGGAAAATGAATGATTTTCTGTGGAAAAAGCTAACTTTCAATGTGGAAAAACTGGGGAAATTGTGGGGAAAAATCTGACTAGAAATAAAAATTGTAAAGCTTTTTTTGTGGCTAGTTCTTAGTCAGTAGCTATAGTTGGCTTACTGCTTGTTACGAATATAAGCTCTATGTAGCTCACTGTATGCATTCTGTCCCTGTAACTGTAGCAAATCTATTGTTACTGCTAACACTGCTTCTCGGATCTGTGCTACTGAGGTGAAACATTGTATAAAGTAATAACAGAAACTTATTAGTAAAAAAATAGAAGCACCTAAATGGATCTTGGGTGCTCTCAAGTAGGTACTTCTATTTCAATTCAAATGAACACCTCAGTAACAGGTGTAAGCTGTTCGTCATTTAAATTTTTAGGGCTAATTCCTGAACACATGGCTAAGCAGCTGAGTAGCTCGGTGCACCCGTGCCATTCCATGCTACATTGTATGTCTTCCCAGTATAAGGATTCGAAAATGCGAATTGACCTTGCTGTCCTGCCACGTAGTTGTAACCAAAGGTTTGACCGTTTACAGCGAATTGACCAGCGAACGGCGAGCTAGATGGTGAGTACGAGAAACCATAGGTTGCACCACCTGCAATACTTGCTGCTTCTTCAGCAGATAAATCTAATAAAAGATCTTCAGACATAAGAAACCTCTCAGAGACATTTACGTCTGTAATAGTAACAATCTAATTTACTCTGCAAGTAGAAATTTGATGGATTTATGTAAAAAGAATGTTTATATTAACCCAAAAAAATATTTTATGCCTAGCGTTACACATGAGCAATAATAGCTTTGTTTACTGCTATACATAGGCAAATGAAGTAAAGCCTCTATATCCCAATTCTGATCTTTTGTTAGGATTATCCAATTTCGGAGAGCAACTTCTGAAAGCCACACTGCGTCCTGCTCATCAGCAGCAAAGTGATCTCCCTGAATCTCAACACAAGCCCCCGCATTACGTAGTGCTTCTGCAACACTGTGATTTCCTAAAGCTCTACTGATAAAAAAACAAATGCGATTGACAAGTTCATGCTGTCAGCTAGAGTTCACATCGAATTGCTTCTTCAATCTGAAGATGGGCACAGCCATATATATTGATCATTTTCACTCTACTCTGTCATACCATTACACTTTGACGATAGAACAGCTGTTCTAATTTACAATTGCCCCTTTAATATTTGATACTTCTTCGTAGTCTTTTGCTTGCCGCTCTTGATGGTCACGAGTTGGGCTGGACGCCGATCGATGCTATCTAGGTGATCGCTGCTGTTGGTATCTGAATTCATAGCTGCACTCCCTCCATAGCGTCTGAGTATAAGTTCTGTGTTAGCTGGAGAGATTTCGAGCAGTCTCTAGCATAGACTTCAGCCCTAACCTTATAACGGATATAGGAGCTAGCACAACTCAAAGCCCTAACAAAGTTAATCCAATGGTACCCAATGGACTTTAACAGCAGTCTCGATGTTGCAAACTTTTGGAAGATGTTGAAGTACTAATCTACTAATTACTTAGTTAACCAATTCTCGTCATGAAGACGTTGCCAAGCCTTGCTAATATGTTCCGGCTTGAATAGTTTGTGCTTACGCTCGCTCCATCTATGCACTAGAGTGATTGCTTGTGATTCATCAGTTGCAGCTCGTGGATCTTCTTGCGCCACCCAATGCACGCTAGCAAGCAGTTCCAATCCATACGGGGTTTCAAAACCCTCAATTAGTTTGCTGACTTCGTTTAAACGTTCTTTGGTCACATCAGGTGCATTTTCCAAAAATGTTTGTGCGGCTTCCCGACCTTCGGCAAGCACATAAATCTCTGCCTCCTGGCTGCGATCACCATAGCCTCGGATAAAATGTCCTTCGATCCTTTGCAAGACGTGGTTTAAATTGTTTGCATAGGGACCGTACTTTTCCTTAACATATTGCAGTTTTAGTGGCTCGCCAGCTACCTGAAGAAAATAAGCCAATGTTTGAATTTCTAGCAAAGTCAACCGATAACCAGGGATACCGTACAGTTCCAATAAGCGGATAAATAAGGCACGCGCGGGGGTTATTTTAGGCTTATTAGTAGCGACGCGTATTGAATCAACATCAGGAGCGCCTTGCGGTGTAAATAGCAGTACTTGCACATCTGGTAATTCTGCAAAGGCTGACTCAATTAGTGGTCTTACTTGCGACCATTCCAGACCGCCATTGCCACAGCCTAACGGAGGGATACCAATGGAATGAATATCTAAACGCTTAATTTCTGCAATCAAAGCCAAGAGTCCAGACTGAATATCTTCTAATCGTGATTTACCTCTCCAGTGGCGTTTGGTTGGAAAGTTAATGATGTACCTAGGATTGAGTAGTTTACCAGTAGATACAGTAAACATCTTGCCTGGTTGTACTTCTCTATCTCGACAAGCTCGTTCGTAGTGGCGGAAGTTATCGGGGAATGCTTGCTTAAACTGCAAAGCAATACCCTTACCCATGACACCAACACAGTTGACTGTGTTGACTAATGCCTCTGCATCCGTTTCAAGTAAGTTGCCTTGCCTAAGCTCAATCATTTGCTCTGCTTGCCCTTGCCTATAAAAGCGTTGCACAAACACACAAAGAGTTTGTGCTATTTATAACATCTCAACAGCATCCTGCTTAATGTTTTCTCTGAACAAGGTGATTTCGATCACTACTAAGTTAGAATTTTGGGGATATGGTAAAAGATTGCGATCTATACAACTTAATAATACCACTCACTATGTACCCTTATCTGTGGTTGATGAGGTGAAATTTTTATTATTCGCCTCACTTGGGTCTCTCTTGCAAAATTCATAACACCAATTTCTCTGGTTAAATTCCAAGGGAAACAACCATGAATTAAAAACTCTGCTTGCCGTCGTCGGCAGCGTTCATTATCTTCTGGAGTATCTTTCCAATACCGCCTTGCCATCACAGCCCAGTCAATCTCTCTTAAATCAATAAGGTCATCAAAGAATTTAGTAATGGCCATAATGCCGTGACCATCTGTGAACACAAATGGTAGTGCTGCCGCTTTAACTGCTTGTGCTGTTGAGGATATGTAAATTAGTGGCTCTTGTCCTTGGGAATAACCTTCTACATTACCTTTGCTGATGGTAAACAACATCGGGGAGCGTGGCGCGAAATAAAAAGGCACATAGTCATGTAGAACTCCACCTGGTCCACAAGATACGGATTTTGTAGCACGTCGATCCTGAACACTTCGATGAGCTACGTCGGTGTAGCTGATATCGCCCTGCTTCAGTACATTGTTTGACAACAATCCCTGAGCAAGAATAGATACTAGATTATTGACATGCGTAAAATGATAAATGGGCGTTGGCAAAGGTATCATTAAGCTATTTTTATTCTAGTGGCAGCGTAGCGTCTGAAGATTCAATCAGGTTTCATGCTTCTTCTCCTTAGTATGGAGTACGCCTCACATATCTCTATTTCAATTTTCAATCCTAACCTTCAACTGCTCGATTACCTCATCTAAAACTGGCTCCCATTGAGGATAGTTTTGACGAAATATCTTCACAATAGATAACCAACCTTGCTGCCAGCGAAAGTCCTCAAAAATTGCTGATAGCATGGAAAAAGCTTCCATCAGCAGTAGTATGGGCTTGTCACCAAAGATTTTTCTCAGTACGTCACTCCTAGGAGCAATACGCTGCTGATCCTCTGTTTCTACCAAAGCATAAGCCTCAACTCCACCGCTCTGCCAAGCCGAATATTCCCAAGGCGTTAGAATGTGGGGACCATTTTCAATCTGAATACCTGTACTAGCACCAACATCAAGACCAATAAAAATAGCAACCTTTACCGATCCGGGCTCTCATAGCACTGCTAATTCTGGAAAGAATTGTAACTGTTCGCAGCTGGTAGCAATGTGATAGAGACTGACAATGGAATGAGTCTTACCGCCTCCAAAGTGGGTACGGAGTTGCAGGACGTGATCGCTTTTCCAAACTCCTCCTCATGCTCTTGCTACATCATTTCTTCATGCGCCAGCCTAACCCACTTCACAAATGCCATCAGTGCTAGCAGTTGTCGAGAGATGAACAGCTTACCGAAATTATCTAAACCGTAGAGGTGAGTAAAAAATGCTCTGGTATCACCAGAGAAAATGGGTTCATTGGAAATCGTTAAACCTGTTTCCTGACAGACTCGATTTAGCCTTAACTTAATGGCATTCTCATTTGGTACACAATTTCTATACTCATCACCGGATAGGTAAGTTTTTCCTTAATGGAGAGTATCTAGTTGCATTAACAGCAAGAGATATTGCTACAATACTAGCTTCAATACGGTTATTTCAACATGAATTTGAAGGGTTGGGGAATTGGAGTAAGGATTTTATTGATGCAGCATTAGACCTGTATTTCACTAGTGAAGATATTGAGCTACCAACAGTTGAATATTTTGATGCTCTTTGTCAGCAAATTAATATTAGTGAACTAGATGATGAAGATGAACTTGATATACCAGAATAAGGAAAGTTCATAATGGCATTGCAGATTAAAAAAACTACTAAGAAAGCTAAGAAGCTACACAATTATCGTATTTGACACTGCATTCTTTTCATACGTCTCACTTGAATTCAAAAACAATCACAGAAGTCGCTAAATTAATCCGGGCGGCATTCTTTCGCTGCTATGTTCTCTCTTTGTTCGTTGCTATGTTCTACTCTGGTATGACGATTGTTATACCCGTGTTGTAGATTGCTGTTTAAGCATAAATGCTTATTACTCTTATTATTCTTAACTTGCTTCGTTGGAATCTCTCAGTGAGTATGTTTGCTGAACTAACACCGCTCCCTGAGACATTTATTTTTACCGAACGTTCGGTAAAAAGTGAAGACTAACCTGAATTAGTTACTCGATTGCCTCAAGAAATAATCCCTTTACTTTTGCTTGGTAGCACTTCTATATTGTTTCTATACTACATATTTAGCTCTGAAGTATGAGCAGTAGATGCATTGGGGAGATTAATAGTATGAGCTTTGTTTCTCTTGATGGTTCTATACTTTCCCTTGCTAAAAGCTTTTCTTATCCAAGCGGTTGAAAAATCCTCCGCGATTACTCCCCAATTTAACCCTGCTGCTTCACCTGTTCTCACTCCAGTAAACAGCTTAAAGTATACATATGGGTAGTAATGCTTTTCTCTAATTTGAATATGATTCGTGGTGCTCAAATAGCATACTCAAAATCATACTCAAACGTCAATATTTTGGGCTGGAAAAACTAATCCCCAGAACTTGATGTACTGGGGAGAAAGGTGGAATCCTTGCTGTACAAGGGTTGGAGGATGTTTGAGGAGAAGCCTTCGATGGACACACGCCGACTCGAACGGCGGACCCCCACGATGTCAACGTGGTGCTCTAACCAACTGAGCTATGCGTCCATAGGAAACTTATCATAGCATACTTTTAACTAACTTGCTCTTGTCCCCATATAAGCCTTGTACGATTGCTTCCTCAAGTTGGATGAAAATAATCGTAGATTTCCTGAGCCAAACGAGGACCAATCCCAGGTACAGTTTCTAACTGCTCTGGCATCGCCTCCCGAATGTAGTCAATGGAGCGAAAATGCGCTAAGAGCTGCTTTTGCCGATGGTATCCCAACCCCGGAATTTCCTCTAAGCGCGATCGCCTTAGCTTATCACTCCGTTGCTGCCGATGGAAGGTGACTGCAAATCGGTGTGCCTCATCTCGCAGACGCCGCAACAACTGCACTCCCGGCTGCTCCATCTCAGTTGGCAGGGGTTGAGATTCACAGGGCAAGAAAATCTCCTCTCGTTGCTTAGCCAAACTCACAACTCGCAAATCTTCCATCAAATTCAGCTCTTGCAATATAGCGACAACAGAGGATAACTGGCCCTTGCCACCGTCGATCATAATGAGATCGGGCCAATCTGGATTTCCCACTCGCTGCAACTGTGGCGACTCAGTATACTTACGGAAGCGGCGGCGAATGACCTCCGCTAGACTAGCAAAGTCATCTGAGTGACCAGCCGTTACATTAGGATTCTTGATCTTGTAATGACGATAGTGCTGCTTAGCTGGCAAACCATCAATAAATACCACCTGAGATGCAACTGCATTCGCCCCTTGAATATGGGAAATGTCATAGCCTTCAATTCTGTGAGGCAAGTCGGGCAAATCAAGAATGGCAGCTAAATCCTCCATAGCTTGAGCATTGCGATCGCCCAAGCGCTGAGTTCTTTGCAGTTCGTACTCGGCGTTGCGCTCCACCATCTCTATAAGTTCAGCTTTAGAAGAGCGTAGTGGAGATAGAATGCTGACTTTACGCCCTTTACGCTCTGCTAAAACTTCCGCCAACAGCTCCCCTTCTGGCAACTCATGCTGCACCAAAATTTCAGTGGGAATTTCTACAGAGTCGGCTGTTTGATAATGCTCCTCTAACACCCGTTGTAAAATTGCTCCCGGTTCGGCACGAGTATCGGCAACGAAACCCAAGCGCCCCACCAGTTGCCCAGCACGGATCTGAAATAACTGGATGCAAGCATGTTTCTCATCTGCTGCCAAGGCAATAGCATCTCGAGAAACCGTATCATCTGGCAGCGATACCTTCTGCTGGGCCCCCAATGACTTAAGTCCAGCTATTTGGTCTCGAATCCGAGCTGCAGCCTCAAAGTTTAACTCATCTGCTGAGCGCTGCATCTGCTGTTCCAATATCTCCAGCAGCTCTTGGGTTCGCCCTTGAAATACCATTGCCACCTTTTGCACAGTTTTGCGGTACTCTTCAGGAGGAATCAGTCCTTGACAAACACCTGGACAACGCCCTAAATCGTAATTAAGACAGGGACGGTCTTTGAACAGTGGTTGAGGTCGTTGACGCAGTGCAAAGATCCGCTTAGATAATCGGAGTATATCTCGCAGTAATCTAGCATCTGTGTAAGGTCCGTAGTACTTGTCCTTCTCTTTGCCTAAACGGCGGTTGCGAGTAATGAAAATTCGCGGATAATCTTCTGACCAAGTAATACACACGTAAGGATATTTCTTATCATCCTTCAGTAGAACATTAAAATACGGTTGGTACTGCTTAATCAGGTTTGCTTCCAATGCTAAAGCTTCTGCTTCTGTATCTGTGACGATGAACTCAATCTCTGTCACTTGCTTCACCATCAGGCTAATACGTTCGCTCAACTGCTGAGAGTCACGGAAATATGAGCGGACCCGCGATCGCAATTTTCGAGATTTCCCTATATAAATAATGTGGTCTGCTGCATCGCGCATGAGATAGACTCCAGGCTCAGGCGGAATTTCTTTCAGCCGCTGAGTGAGGCGTTCTGGATCTTTCAGCAACGGTACTGATGTTACCCTGGACGACGGCTGTTCTACCGCTGAGGTGGATGTCTTTTGCTCGATCATTCAACAAAGAGATGAATAAATTGCAATAGCTCAATTCAGGTTATTGAGCTAGATAACTCGTCTTCAATAGCTAGTATTAAATCACCAAGATTTACTGGTTTTACAAAGTAACGACTCGCTCCTAGACTCAGAGCACGCTGCTGGTCAGTTCTAAAAGCAAATGCAGAAACCACAATCACAGGAATGTGTTGAAAGTCGGCTCTCTGCTTGATATGCTGAAGTAGAGTATAGCCATCAACGTCTGGTAACTTTAAGTCTAGCAAAATTAAGTGAGGCTGAAAACCAGCTAAAGCTTGGAACAGCTCCGTACCATCCGCTAAGCCCTGGACTTGAAATCCACAATAGACGAGATAGTCATTTAACATCTGCCGATTGACTTCGTTATCTTCAACCAGCAAAATTCGCCAAGGAGGTGGGTTTGCAGGGGGGTTTATACCCTGTTTTATTGTTCGCTTACTGCTCACAATCTTTTCCGACAAAGGAATCGCTTTGAGAGTGACACTTAAAACTAGGTTCAGCAATGCAGCTAAATTGGACAGTAACTTTAGCTAATGAGTTATAAGGAACATGCTGAAAACCATGCAGATCTAGCCTAGGGAAGAAAGCTAAAGGCAGACTCAAAGGGAGCGCCGGAGTTCTACTCCGGCTGCGCTCTACCGCAAGCTCAAGTCCGCCATAGAAACACTCGTTTACATCCAGTTGATGTATCATAAGTGTCAATGATACAGGCTGAAAAACCGCTTTTCACGTAACTATACAAACCTGGAGTGTCTCTACAAGACTAACCGGAAAGCAGTAATGTCAACGCCAGCTGCTTCAAGGCAGGCAAGGTTGTGACCTAATGTTTCCAACCTTGCTCTGCATGAAAAAATTGAGCCTCCCTCTGTAACAGTGGTGCTTAAAATTAGGTTCGCTTACATGGATCTAGGTATCAGGGATCTTCAAGACACTACTGCAATCATCCTCTGATGTCACTATCCCAATTGGCATCAGTAAATCTACTAGGTTTGCTCTAATTAGACACTGACAGTACAGCGTCAAATCTCTGGCAATCTGTACCCTAAACTTCAACTATGCAAAAACTGAGCAATTTTGCTAACAGCTGTTTCCAATACTTGTGGGTCATGCACCAAGGCAAATCGAACATACCCTTCCCCAGATTTCCCAAAGCCAGCTCCAGGTGAAACAGCGACACCAGTGGCTTCAACTAACTGAGTGCAAAACCTAATAGAGTCCTGAGTCCAGGGTTCTGGCAGCTGAGCCCAAATGTACATCGTGGCAGCTGGGGTGGGAACCTGCCAGCCGTACCGATGTAAAGCACTGATAAATGCATCTCGCCGCTCTTGAAACTTAGCAATGGTAGCCTTTACCCCTGCTTGAGGTCCACTAAGGGCAGCGATCGCTCCCTGCAAAATCCCCTGATACTGATTGAAGTCGACTGCTGCCTTCACCCGTCGCAAAGCTCGGATCAGCTCAGCATTACCAATTGCATAGCCAATTCGGAAGCCCCCCATGTTGTAAGACTTGGAAAGAGTGAAGAACTCAATCGAGACACTTTTTTCTGGATCGGCTTGGAGAATTGAGGGGGCGGTTGCATCCTCAAATACGAGATCGGTATAGGGAAAGTCATGTACTAGTACTAGATTGTGCTGTTGACAAAAAGCAACAGCAGCTTGGAAGAAAGACAAAGTCGCGATCGCTGTAGTGGGATTGTGAGGATAGCTAAGCACCATCATCCGGGACTGGTCTAAGACTGGGGAAGGAATCTCTTCAAACACTGGCAAAAAGCCGTTCTCTGCCTTTAACGGCATTGGGTAGATCTGACCGCTAGCTAAGTAAACCCCTCCAGCATGAGAAGGATAGCCCGGATCGAGCAAGAGGGCAAAGTCGCCTGGATTCAGTACTGCTAGAGGTAAATGGGCTGTGCCTTCCTGAGAACCAATGAGGGGCAAAACCTCGGTTTCTGGATCGACAGGAATGCCAAATTTCTGTACATACCAGTTAGCAGCTGCCTGACGAAAAGCTTGAGTCCCATGAAATAACAAGTAGCCATGGGTACTGTGGTCAGATAGAGTTTGAGCGATTGCCTCAATCACGTGTAATCCAGCTGGTAAGTCTGAAGACCCCAACGACAGGTCAATTAAGTCTCGCCCAATAGCTTTGGCCCTTGCCTTAGCCTGGTCCATATCTGCAAATACGTTGGCTTGCAGGGGTTCTAAACGCTTAGCAAACTGCATAATCTTTAGCTTAGTTAAAAAAGTATGATATGCAAAAGTTAATTCAGCTTTCAGCCTTGCTTTGGCAAGTGATTTTCTAGGAGGCTGCCCAACTTCTGTTTCCCAATAACTCCCTCTGAAGATTCCAGCACCTCAGTCCCTTGAAGCAATCTGAGTGCTGGTACCCCTTCCACCTGATATTGCTTCACAGTACTAGGGTTAGGATCGACTTCCATCTTGACGACTTTTAGGCGATCACTGTACGTGTCAGCAGCCCATTCCATTAGTGGTGACATCAATTTACAAGGTCCACACCATGAAGCCCAGAAGTAAACCAATACTGGTTGCTCAGCTTCCAAGACTGCTGATTCAAATTCACTATCTGTTACCACAGTAACGCTGCTCATAGTCCCATCTACAAACCGTATAGAATACAAAAAACTCTATTAGGGAGTACAGGGACGATTGCCCATTCCCTGTCTCTCCGTTTTTTGCAGTTCTCTTCAAAGTTGATCCAACTGCTTTTTCAACTGTTCTAATTCCGCATCAATAACTTGATCAGACTGTGAGCCTGTTGACTGCTGATGTGCCTGTGGCAATTGAGGCTGATGCTGTGGTGTCGCGGGCAACGATTTGTTCTGCACCTGGGCTTTCAAAGCAGCTAATTCATCATCAACATCGCTGCCAGCTTCCAGTGCCGCAAATTGGCTTTCTAAGTTATTGCCTACCAACTCTCCTGCTGATTGAGCCCGAGCTTCTTGCATCAAGACTTTTTCTTCCATCCGCTCGAAAGCTGCCATCGCATTGTTGTTGCCAATCCGCCCTACAGTGCTTTGAAGCTGTTCCTGAGCTTTGGCAGCTGTGATACGAGCCTTGAGCATATCTTTCTTAGTCTTGGCTTCGGAAATTTTACTTTCCAAGGCAATTAGGTTGCGTTTGAGGGTTTCAATCTGACCGCTTTGATTATCTAGCTGAGCTTTAAGTGTGATGGCAGTTTCGCTGTAAGTCTTCTTACGTTCCAGCGCTTGCCTTGCCAAATTCTCATCCCCTTTTTCCAGCGCCAAGCGAGCATTACGTTCCCACTTTGTGGCTTCACTTTGGGATTGATTGTACTGTTGCTCAGTGCGTTTTTGAGCAGCAATAGATTGGGCAACGCCTTGACGTAGCTGCACTAAGTCTTCCTGCATGTCCAGGATAGACTGTTCTAGAATTTTTTCTGGGTCTTCCGCTTTGCTAACAAGGTCATTCAGGTTAGCTCTAACGACTCGACTCACGCGATCAAATAATCCCATAACCCTTGTCTTTCCTTATGTTTAACTTGACACTCCCACTTGATAGAACGCCAGACGCTTATCAAGGGCTCCCTAATCACTGAAGTCAACTAGCTCTATAGTAGCTAGCTGTAAGAGCGTTTTGATCGAAAAGAGAGGCTGTTGCAGTGGGGAACGAGAGATAGTGCTACTCTCCTTCATTCCTTTTCACAGTAGTTCCTGATTCAGGCAGTTGGGAGGGTTCTCTAGTGCTAGATAGCATCTGCGCTTTCATGCTTGCTAGTTCCGCATCTACATCACCGCTAGATTCTAGAGCGGCAAATTGCTTTTGCAGATCGTCAGTTCCGAGTTCGGCGATCGCCTGTGACTGGGCTTCCAGCTCTAGCACTTTATCTTCCATGCGTTCAAAGGCACTCAAGGAGTTTTTGGTGTCAAATCCACCTAACATTTCGTTGAGCTTCTGAGTCGCTTGCGCCGAGCGGGCACGAGCAATATACATATCCTTCTTAGTTCTCGCCTCAGCAATCTTACTTTCCAGCGTCCGCATATCTTGCTTCAGTCTTTCTACCACAGTGCTTTGCTGCTCTAACTGAGCTAAGAGCGCTCTTGCTGTTTCCTGATAAGACTTCCGCTTGGTCAGTGCTTCCCGCGCTAGGGCATCATTGTCTTTAGCAAGCGCGAGTTCGGCACGGCGGTACCATTCTTCGGCTGTTGTCTGGGCTTGGTGAGCCTGCCTTTCAGTACGTTTTTGACTAGCAATCGCGCTTGCCACTGCCTGCCGCAGCTGCACCAGATTTTCCTGCATATCTGCAACTGCCTGTTCCAGGATTTTTTCTGGATCTTCCGCTTGATTAACTAGACTGCTGGTGTTAGAGCGAATTATCCGAAGGATACGGTCAATCAGCCCCATGACGACGCTCCATTCTGCTTGCTGAGGTTCTTAGCCAGGTCGCCCTCTACCCATTCCTGTAACTCTCATACAGCTAACAGATGGAGTAAACCTACTTGGACTATTTGTCTCATCGTATCGTATTTCCGTTCCCAACTTTTCGCTTAAGCCTGTAGCTCTGCCAAAATTGTGAGTGAGAATTGTCGATAGCAACGGATAACGGCATAAATGGGCTTTAAATCACTCGATCGCATCATAGGCACTTTACAAGGGCAGGCTGGATGGCAGGAACAGCCATTGCACTGCTTAATCAAATGTTGGCCTGAAGTCGTGGGAACTGTGGTTGCTTCTCATACTCGACCTCTCTCAATTCAGCGAGATGTACTGTGGGTAGCAACTTCTAGTGCTGTGTGGGCACAGGAACTGACCTTCGGTCGCCAGCAACTTCTCACCAAGTTAAACACTTATTTGACCATACCTTTAGCAGACATTCGCTTTTCTACAGCTCAATGGCAGCGTTCTAGAGACAAAGGATTAAATGCTACCAATCAGCTCCAAACAGATTTTTGGCGAGAGCATCCTAGTCTTGTAGAGATGCCTCGCGTACCCAAACTGACTAAAACGCCCAACTTCCAAAACCCCAAAGCAGCTTTTCAACATTGGGCTCAGGTTATGCAAGCGCGATCACAGGGATTGCCGCTTTGTCCCCAATGCCAATGTCCTACTCCTGTAGGTGAACTTCAGCGATGGGCTGTCTGCGCCATCTGCACGACTAAAAAGAGATAGAGAGACTAATTGATAAACTGCATCTGTCTTTGGTAAGAAATACACTTTAATTCTATTTTTTTCTACTTTGATGGACCTTATCAATTCACATAGCGTAGACAAATTATATTCTTTATGCATAATGCCAAGGGCTATTCTATCCCTGTTTTTGCCATCTTAACTTGATCCCTTGCCTGTTTAGTTCAAAACTGGTTGGGTGACACTACGACTTTTGGCACAATCCTTCTACACAAATATTGAAATTTATAACAACAGTATAAATAAATTCTGAAGATTATTTTTGCGTGGGGATCGCTACAACCTAGACCAATTCACTATTTGTGGCCGGAATCTGCTTTTAACCATAAATGCAAAATAAAACACGTAAACCATTCCTCAAATGGTATTTTCATGAAGCCTCTAAACTTTTTTACTTCCGCTTGCCGATATTGTCGGTTTTACCAGCCGGAGGGACGACGTGGTGGTGTATGTCTTTCTCTTGAAGTGCCAGTTCAAGGTAGTTGGAAAGCTTGCGCTTTGGCAAAGCCACCATTTACGTCGACTTGGGAAGGTTTAGAAGGGATGATAAAGTGGTCAAGCGATGATCCCAGAGTTTTACCTGTTTCCCAACCGCTCGTCTCTAGACTAGAGCCTAGGCTTGACCGAGAACGGAGTGTAGGGTGTAGGGTGCGGGGTGCATAGGCGCGCATTTCCCACACCCCATGCCCTGCGCTCAAAGGACGCTTGACCACCGCCAGTTGCTCATAGGAAAACCCTCCTCTGGCGGTGCTAGCTCATCAGGGTTGGGGTTGCAACAAATTCTTTAAAAAATCCAAGTTCTAAGGAAGCCAGGGGTATTGACGAAAATTGGGTTGACGCTTCTCCAAAAACGCCTGTTTCCCTTCAGCGCCCTCTTCAGTCATGTAATAAAGTAAAGTAGCATTTCCCGCCAGTTCTTGTAAGCCAGCTTGACCATCACAGTCGGCATTAAACGCAGCTTTCAGACACCGAATAGCAATCGGACTTTTCGCTAATATTTCGTTAGCCCACTGGATGCCTTCTGATTCAAGCTGCTCCACTGGTACAACACAATTGACTAAGCCCATTTCTAGCGCCTGAGCAGCAGTATACCGACGGCAGAGAAACCAAATTTCCCGCGCCTTTTTTTGACCAACGCTCCGAGCAAGATAGCTGGCACCAAACCCACCATCAAAACTACCAACTTTAGGACCAGTTTGACCAAAAATTCCATTATCAGCAGCAATCGTTAGATCACAAATTAGATGCAGGACATGACCTCCGCCAATAGCATATCCAGCCACAAGAGCAATCACAACTTTGGGCATGGAGCGAATTAGACGCTGCAAGTCCAGCACATTTAAGCGCGGAATGCCCTCTTCATCTACATACCCAGCCGTGCCGCGAACACTTTGATCGCCCCCAGCGCAGAAGGCGTACTTGCCATCGGTGTGAGGTCCAGTACCTGTGAAGAGGACAACACCGATGTTGCTGTCTTCTCTAGCATCACAGAAGGCATCATAGAGTTCAAAGACGGTTTTAGGCCGAAAGGCATTTCGCTTGTGCGGACGGTTGATCGCGATCTTGGCAATGCCATCAGTTTTGTGATAGAGGATATCTTCATAGGTTTTGGCGGTTTGCCATTGGACTTGCATAGAGCATTTGCTAGCGCAGCCAGCTTGAGATTTTAACCCAACTGCCACAATAGCAAACAATGAACTTAAGACTTCAACCCCAAATCTACAGCCACCCGATGAGCGCAGGCAAAACCCGAAAACGCCACTGCATTTAACCCTTGTCCTGGAAATGTCCCATCTCCAACACAGTAAAGCCCTGGAATCGCTGTGCGATTAAACGGCATTCCCAATAATCCCAGCAGCTTGCGGCGAGGAATTGGTCCGTAGGTGCCATCTTCTCGACCTAAGAAGCGTCGATGGGTTTTAGGTGTCCCAATTTCCATATAGTCTAGTCCAGCATCTAAGCCCGGAAAAATCTTTTCCAGTCGCTCGATAATCCGTCCGGCAGCTGTCTCCTTTTTCTGTTCGTACTCGTTGGGAGAAAAACCTTGCCAATCTTCGACCCAACTTGGCGTGAATGCGTGGATAATGTCATACCCAACTGGTGCAAGCTCAGGATCGAGCAGCGTTGGAATCGAAACAAAAATTGTCCCCTCTGGATCTGCCATTTTGTCCCAGTTTTCTAGCAAGATGTGGTGACATTCAGTCCCCTTAGGCAGCACTTCTGCTGCTACCCCGAGATGGAGACTGAGAAAGCTAGGTGACTTCTGGTAGCGCTGTTGCCATTGCTTCTCACTAACAGGCATTTCATCAGCAGGCAGTAACTTCTCAAAGGTATCCCAGCGTGTGGAATTGGAGACAATGCGTTTAGCTCGATAAACTTTTCCATTAGCCAGTTTGACGCCCACGGCTCGTCCCGACTCTGTCAAAATTTTTGTTACCCTAGCTTGGTACTGAATCTGCCCCCCTGCTTTTTCAAGCCCCTCAACCAGTTTTTGGGCAATTTGCCCTACGCCCCCCTTGGGGTAATTAATTCCACCATAATGTCGGTCAGAAAAAACCATACCAGCATTGATCATTGGTGTCAGATCGGCTGGCACAACTGACCAGCAGTAGCACTCCATGTCAATAAATTGCAATAATTGTGGATCGCTGATGTAGCGTCGAGCGACATCCCCAGCATTCTGAGGGAGGTACTTTACCAAACCCAGACAAGCCAACGGATGCTGGAAGAACACCCTTGCTAGATACCGTGGTTCTTCTAGCGACAGCAGTTCCATCTGGTTTAGACAGTTGAAGACTTTCCAGCACTCGTCATAAAATTGGCGGATGCCCTGACGTTCGTGGGGAAAATGAAGCTGCAGCTGTTGCAAAAATTTCTTATAATCCTGATGGACTTTGAGTTCCAACCCATTAGGCAGGTGGTAGTGAATCTGCACAAAGTCGGGAATTGTCTCTAGACTCACATCCACCGCGTCAAGCGCTCTGGTGAGGAGATTAGTTGTACCTTGAGTGCCGAACCCAAAAATCATCGAGGCTCCGACGTCGAATCGGTACCCAGCTCGCTCGAAGTACCCAGCACTGCCCCCTGGAATCACATAGCGCTCTAGCACCAACACTTTAGCGCCCTTTGCGACTAACTGGGTGGCTGTTACCAACCCGCCAATCCCAGATCCGATCACAATGACATCAAATGCTGGTGCAGCAGACATGTAGGCAGTCATCTCCAACTCTTTCGTACCTGGTCTTACAGTGTAGCGCCTTTACAGATATCCTTGAGATTTACCAAACTCTCGTAAACGAGGAAGGCACTGTCGCTGATAAAAACTGCTCAAAGTTGGTACTGCTAAACCAAACTCGGTAGATAACTTCTCCCACTGGATTTCTGGAGGCAATCGTTGCAAGATCAAGACTTGACAAGTTACGTCGGGTCGTTCTTGGATATGGATGCGACGTAACTCACCATCAGGATCTGCCCAAGCCCAGCGCCTTGTCGTTTCCAGAATTGGGGGAATATCTGGAGGTGCTTCCAGCGTCTCCATTAAAT